>JBAYOU010000001.1:0-56835 GCA_041678065.1 Parvibaculum sp.
GCGCCGCCGCTGGCAGATCTTTGCCTCTATTGTCTGGGCCGTCGCAATCTGTCGGCCGTCGTCATGACCGCTCCTGGCGGATTGTGTTGATTAAGTCGGCGGTTGAACGGGCTCCGAGTGCGTGATTCCATCGTTCTGACACGGAGAATGCGGTGATCCTCGACGTCGAGGCCAGCCGTGCCATTCGGCAGGGGAAGGTTGGCGCCTCGCGAACGATGATCGACAGGACTGCCAAGCGCTTCGGTCTCAAGCCCCGGCATCTGGTCGCCGACAGCGCCCATGGATTGGCAGCGAACCTCGCCTGGCTGGTCAAGGAGCGGCAGATCGAGCCGCACATCCCCGTCTTCGACAAATCGAACCGGACCGACGGCACCTTCTCGCGCTCCGACTTCGTCTTCGATGCCGGGCAGGACCACTACACCTGCCCGGGCGGCAAGCTGCTGGTGCAGTTCAGACGGACCTATGCGACGCCGCGTTCGGGCATCACCAAGGACGGAACGCGGCTCTACCGTTCGAGCAAGTCCGACTGCCAGAACTGCGCTCTCAAGATCAAGTGCTGTCCGAACACGCCACAGCGCAAGGTGCCGCGCGACATCGACGAGGATGCGCGCGATGTGGCCCGGGCTCTGGCGAACACGCCGGCCTATGAGCGTTCGCGGCATCGGCGCAAGAAGGTCGAGATGCTCTTCGCCCACCTCAAACGCATCCTCAAACTCGGCCGTCTGCGCCTGCGCGGACCGAAGGGCGCCAGAGACGAGTTCCTCCTCGCCGCCACCGCGCAAAACCTGAGGAAGCTGGCGAAGCTTCGAGCAATGCCGAGCCATGGCCCTGCGGCGGCATGAAGCCACACCGGCCGGGTAACCGGCCCGCCGTCATAAGGCCATCAGGCATCAGGCCCCCGGGCAACGGGCCCGAAATCATCGTCCCACGGACGAACTGTCGATCTCGCAGCGACTAAATCAACAATATCGGCGCTAAGCGGACCTATGAAACCCCTGACCCTCTCTGCCTCCCGATCATCCACGACACCCTCCCCTCCCGGACAATCCCCGAGACCTGCTTGCCGATATGCCGCTCCAGCACCGGCCGCCAGGGCACGAGCGTGAACTCGCGCGATTTCTCGATGACCGCGAAACGGCCGCTGCCGAGATCGACATGCCGGCGATAGGTCCCGGTCGCCTTTTGCCCGGATTCGGCTTCGACGTAGGGCAGACCGAGTTCGCCCGAGAGTTGCCCCGCCACACGCAGCAGTTCGCGGCGGCGCAGGATGCCGAGCATGTTGGCGCGATAGACGATCCGGTCCTGCTCTTCCCGCGCCAGTTCCTGCCCGACCAGCCATTGCCGGCGCAACGCAAGCGCGCCGCGGACATCTCCGCCAAAGCCCCCTTCGCGCAAGGGCTCCGGCTTTTCCGCCACCAGCTCGCGATCAAGCCAGGTCGCGCCATTGGCGGTCACCTGTCGCTCTAGCGGCCAGGCGGAAAGCGTCTCGACGAGGACAGGACTCGATCTTGCCAGACCGCGCTCGAAGGATGCGGCGCGTTCCAGGTGATCGGGCGCGATTGCCCAGCTTCCGTCAGGTTCACGCTCAACCAATCCGCCCTGCCGCCGCATCGCTTCCAGCCGCCGGATGTGGGTTTCGACGAAGTCGCGGCTCGTCGTCGGATCGTGGCACAGATGCGCGTCGATGTCGTAGCGGCCGCCATTCGCGGCGGCGATCTCCGCGATCGTCCGGTCGACCTCTCTTGGTTCCACCGGTTTTGGCGTGATCGCGACGATGGCGCCGTCCGGCAGAGCTTCCACAGATTCTGACCGGCCGATATCCACGTAATGCGCGCGGCCGTCGAGCCCGTCGACGATCAGGTAGTGACGGTCATTGAGTTCGTCCGACAGTCCCCGGCCAATGACACGACCGACAATGCGCCGCGCCTGCCCACCTGCCGGATCGTGAACCGCATAATCCGACGGCGCGCGGGCGAGTCCTTTCTCGGTCATTTCGCGGTGAAGCGTCTTGATGACGTCGCCACGTTCGCCCATGCGGCGAAGCGCCGGTTCCAACCCCTTGGCAAGCTTCCACGTTCCGGGCGTGACCTCCTCCGCCAGTCCCAGTCGCTTCAGCTTCTGCAGCCGGCCCGCCCGCAAGGTTTGCCGGAACGCATCACCTGCGGTCATATCAGAACGGACGTGACCTTCGTCATCCGTCTCCTTCAACAAACCGCGATCGAGACTGGTGAACCGTTCCTGTTCGACTTCCCGCGCGAGGTTCGCCTCAATCTCGAGATCGCTGCGGGGGCCGAGATCGAGGGTGACAATTTCGGCGGCGCGTTCGCGCATGCCTGTCGACAGATAATCCCGCGCGATGACGAGGTCTTGTCCGCGCTCGTCCTTGCCGCGGAGCATGATGTGGGTATGGGGATGGCCGGTATTGTAGTGATCGACCGCGACCCAATCGAGATGCGTCCCCAAATCCTCCTCCATGCGGGCCATGAAGCGCCGCGTGAAACCCTTCAGTTCCTCATATTGCGCTGCGTCCTCGACCGAAACGATAAAGCGGAACTGGTGCCGGTCGCCGTCGCAGCGTTTCAGAAACGCCTCGCCGTCCGCCCGGTCGTGCTCGACGTCGTAAAGCTCGCCCGGCAGCCCCTCGCGCGTCACGCCGTCGCGCTGGATATAGCGGAGATGGAGACGCGCCGCTTTCTGACCCTGCCCCTTCAGCTTCACGATGCGGGATTTGACGACCACGCGCCGCGCGCGAAAGGCAGCATGGGTTCCGCGCGATGCGAGGACACGACCGATGCCGGCGCCGCGGCCGATGCGATTGCCCTGGAACCCCGCCCCCGGCGACGTTCCACCGAAGCGGCGACCGCCCGCCAGCGCCGCCGATTTCAGCACCCGCTGCTGGTAGCGGCGTTCGGCCTTTCCGTCGCGCGCTCCGATCCGGCCGAGACGTGGTTCGAATTTGTCGTCCTGCATCGTCTCCTCTCCGCGATCGCCACCTATCATCAAAAAATGATCGGCTTTTGCTGGCGGACAAGACGGCGCCATGAAGATCGAAGAGACACAGGGACTTGGCGCGACAATGGCGCCACGCCTTCGGCGCATGGCGCCGTCAAAAGAGATGTGCAGACAGGAACATAAGCCCCTCATGGCGCCGTTCTTTTATCTTGCCCTCCCGCGATATCGAGTTCACCCCACGCTCACCTGCGTCGATGCCCTTTCTCCTGGGACTGACTAACGGGAGATGCTGAAGAGCTGCACGAAGAGATCGCCACCACCGGCAGCGAAGTCACCGCGCGATTTGCCGTCAGAACCGGCAAAGAGATACCGCTTTCGACGCTGAACCGTATCGTTCGTCGAAGCAACTTCGGGGCGCGTTTCATGCCCGTCGAGCGGGAAGAAAAGCGATTTTCCGGAGGCGAAAGACACGCGTGCGGTTGCCAATGAGACGACTGCTTTGTCGTCTGTGGGGACGATTTCAACACGCGGGAGAACCACCGCGAGATAGGCGTGGGTCTCTTCGGGAAGGCTCCGCTCGCCCTTCAGATAGGCCTGATAGCGTGTCGGCCCGGCATGATAGGCGGCAAAAAGTCCCGGAAAGCCGAAGCGGTCGCGCATCTCACTCAGATAGGCCGTGCCCGCCAGAATATTGTCGCGCGGATCATGCGGATCGGGGCCGAGCCCATGTCGCGCCCGCAGTTCGGCATAGGTCGCGGGCATCAGCTGCATCAGTCCCATTGCGCCCGCAGGCGATGTGATCGGCGCGTCGTTCAGCAGAGTCCGGCCACCGCTTTCCGCCTCGATGACGGCCTCGATCCAGTGCGCCGGAATACCGAAATGCCGCGCGGCTTCGGCGATGAGGGGCCGCCATCGCGCCATGTTCCTTGCTTCCGGATCGACCACTATGCTCATGGTGGCTAGTGGTGTGAGGCCATGCTCCGGCTCTGCGCTGCGGATCGCATGGGCGAGAACCAGCGTCAGAATATCCATAGCGGTACCAGCCTGCCGATGACGAGCGCCCGCTCGACCAGCCCGAAATACCGCCCATCGAAAGAGCTGGGTTCGCCTTCGGCGAGCAGCAAAACATGATAGCCGCCGAGCCTCTCGCAGCCCCGCCAGCGCGGCATAAGGCGGCCCTCGCCGTCCAACTCCAGCCGCCGCACCGCGTGCCGCCCGTTGATCGTGAGGTCGTTGCCGGTCATGCAGACCGTATCGAACCGGCTGGCCGCAACGCGCTTGATCAGCAGGGCATCGCGCGCGAGATAGTGCCGTTCGTCGGCAATGCGTCGTGCCTCTTCCGGCAAGCGCGCCAGCACAAGATCGCCCCGGACAAAATCCGGCGAGAGACGCAGATAGAGCCCGCGCGGGGCGCTGGCGCTTGCGTTCCAGACGAGACGCGGCAGTGGGTCGAGAAGCGCCGTCGCGCCGATCAGGCCGATGCCGAACACAGTCCAGAGAAGAAGACGCCTGCGGCGGTGCGGGTGTTTCGGGCCGCGCGGAGACCGCATGGGCACCAGCGCGCCGCTCTCGGCGATGAGGGAGAGCCGCTCACTCATCGGAGGTCGAGCGCTTTGCCCGCTCCCGCGACCAGGCGTCGAGATCGTCGATGTGATAGCGCACATAACGGCCATGCTTGCGGTATTCGGGGCCACCGCCGACGACGCGCATCTTTTCCAGCGTGCGCTCGGAGAGGCCGACATAGTGCGCGGCCTGCGGCGTGTTGAGAAAGGGACTGCCCTTCTTGGCATTCGCAGCCCGGGTCGCGTCGTCATCCATGGGGCACCTCGCATGTAACCCACGCGCGAATCGCGCAAGGAAGCCCCACCACGGCAAGGATCGGAAAAAGAGGTCCGGTGACCGAGCGGCGAATATCCGGCCACGTCGTTTCGCCAGCGCAACAGATCGCAGAAGGGAAAAGCCTCCGCGCCCGGAGGGACGCGGAGGCGATGGTGTGACGTCAGTCGACGGGATTCCAGATCAGCGCGAAGGTCTCGTCGTCATCCTGACCGGCGGCGCGGCCGAGATTCGCGTAGAGCCGGCGCGGCCCGAATTCCGGGGCGGCGAGGCTGAGGCTCACATAGTCCCGGCCCGAAGTTTCGCCGGTACGCGTCCAGCCCGCGCCGATCTCGACGCCCTGCGTGAGGACGCGGAAGTCCGGCTGCGCCTCGGCGCTTTTCGCCGCATTGGGCACGATATCGATCTCGGCGCGGATGGTCAGTGTCTTCAACTGGCCCTTGTAACCGCCGCTCGACTGCTTGGTGACATATCCGATTGCAGGCATGGTCTTTCTCCTTCGATGAACGCCGAGGGGTCCATTCCCCTCGCGATGGCGAACCCCGATGGGCGCGGCAGCCGCCCGCCGAACCGGAGGCCGGAGCGCAAGCGCAGGACCCGAGCGCCGGGCTTTTTTGAAGCGAAGCGACCCCGCGAGGAGCGCGCGGCAGCGCGCGGGGAAAAAAGCCCGGCGCGACGGTTTCGGGCGGGCGGTAGCGCCCATAGGTATCGCCGCTCAAGCGAGGGAATGACCCCGGTGACGCCCCTGCCGAAGGAGGAGAGAGCCCTTGCAATCCATGCGCGCCAAGCTTCCTGAGGCGGACGGGCCGGATGATGAAGGCCGGAGCGATAGATCGATTCAACACCGAAGCGACACGCCGACAACACCGGAAAGCGCTCATGCGGGAGAGTAGGATGCGGCAGATGCGTGGCGAAGAGCGAGCGATGAGAGCCCTGCCTTACCACCGGAACGCGGCCAAGCGCGCCCACATCGCGTTCCCGCATGTTGCTTGACGACGGCTTCACTGCCTCTGAAATCATGTCCGCGATCACGCCGCCCTCGCGACTCCGGAGCGCGGCAGGCGATGAATAACGATCTGTTCGCTCATGAAAAAGAGCGGGCGGCGAAGGACGACGCCCGCAAAGTTTTAGGCCTTCCCGAAATATCCCGCGACGCGATGCCATGCCTCGGCGGGCGCGAAGTCGCCATCCTCGCGATAGGCCCGCGCCGGAACATGCATCCAGCGCGGCAGCCATGTGCCGACCTTCGCCCGGCCATTCGTGCCTGCGAGACAGTCGCGGATGATCTGCTTCTGGACGGAGGCCTTCTCGGCGACATTCTGGTCGGCGACACTCTTTCCGGCTATGTCGGCCAGCATCGCATTGATCGTGCTCCTGTCGCGCAGCAGTTCGAAGAAGGGCGCGTCCGGCTCCCAGACCGGGCCCATGTCGCGCTTCAGCACCACCGCCAGCGCCTCGACCGCCGCGCTCCCGACCTGCAATGTCTCGCCCATCACAGTGGCGAGCACATTCATGACCTCCTCGTCATTGAGCATCAGCAGCTTGGCGAAGAGGGCGATGGTCGCCTCCGCGTCGCCGTGCGGCGCGGTGAGGTTTTCGCGCTCTTCCGGAAGACCGAGCAGGGCCCGGATATTGGCCTGCCAGCCCCGGAAGGCACGTTCGGCGACATTGGCCGCGAGGCTCTTCGCGATGGCGTCGGACGCCGCTTTCTGCGGCTCCGGCGTCACCTGCCAGAGCGCCGATCCGGCGATGACATGCGCGAGCATCAGCCGCAGCGCGATGCCGGGATGGTCCAGCAATTCGGCGCGCACGGCGGCATGGCGATGCAGTTCGATATAGTTGCGCATCGCTTTGGTCACCTCGGGCCGGGCGGCGCGGAGCTCCGCTGCATCATTGCCCGCGCCCTCGTGTTTTGCCTTGCGGCGCGCCTCCGCGCGGGAGAGATATCCCTCATGGAAACTGACCTCGCCGCGGCCTGAGACCTCGACATAGACCTTGCCGCCCTTCTTCTTCGGGACCTTCTCGTAGTCCCATGCGGGGAAGTGCTCGCCGGGCTCCATAACGATCACCTCACTCCAGCCCGCCTCGCGCAGCGCGTCTGCTTTGGCTGCAATGGCCTCGCCCTGCTTGCGCCAGAAGAGGTCCGGATCGGCGAAGTACCCTTCCTCGCCGAAAAGATCGGTGACGATTTCGCCCTCGTAAGTATCGAGCGGGAAGAGCGCCGCGCCGGTCGCAATCGACTGGCCGCCGAAGAGCCATTGCTTCAACCGGTGGCCGGTCGGACAGGCGTTCCGGTCCGCCTTCCAGAGCTTCCACCATTCCTTCTGCTTCGCCTGCGAGGCAAGCGTCAGATGGCGGATCGATGCGGCGTCGATCTTCTCCGCCCGATAGGCCGCGCGGATCGGCGCGATCAGCGTGCCGAGCGCGAGGCGGCGCTTCACCATCAATTCGGTAAGACCGAAAGTCGCGGCGATGTCGGCGACGGATTTCCCCTCGCGGGTAAGCCGCGCGAAACACTCATACTGGCTCATCTCGTCGGGATCGAGACGGGCGATGTTCTCGATCAGCGAGGCTTCGAGCGCGGCGGCATCGTCGCCGGACTCCATTACGGCGCAGGGCAAGGGCTCGACTTCGCCCTGCTCTTCCTTCACCGCCTTGGCCGAGAAATAGCGCCGCCGTCCGGCGACGATTTCATAGGCGTTGGGCTCCGCCTCGACGGGGCGCACGAGAAGCGGCTGCAGGATGCCGCGCGCCCGGATCGAGGGCAGGATGTCGTCGATATCGGGCGGGCGCTTGCCATGCCGCATATTGATCGCGGCGGGGCGCAGTTCATCGATCGGGATGTGACGCAGTTCCATTGGTGTCTCCTTTCGTGTTTTCGGGGGTGGGGCTCGGGCTCTCCGCCGCTTCAAGCGGCAGAGAGAAATTCGACCAGTCGGCGAGCGCGTAAGTGCCGCCCGCCGCATCGATATGAAGGCCGGGCGTGCCGGGCGCGGCGCCCTCGGTGTCGTGGTCATGGACATGGACGCGGGCGCGTCCGCCCTCGATCTCGACCTGTTGCACGACGCCGCCGGAAACCGTGACGGTCACGGCGACGGGCTCACCGCGCTCCGAGAAGCGCGGCGGCACAGGGAGCGAGGAGGCAAACTCCCGCCATGGATCGGCATCGTCGCCTTCGGCAACGGCATCGATGAAGGTCGGGCCGCAATCGTCGAGTGGCTTCCAGCCGTCGCTCTCATTGGCGGTGACGATGGCCCTCTCCAGTGCCTCCGCGAGCGTGTCGGCCTCGACCGCCACGATATTGGCGTAATAGGCGGCAAAGCCGCATTGCACCGTCCATTTCTTCATGGGTGTCTCCTTCAGAACAGACTCAGCTGGTTGCGGGCGTCCTCGTCGAAGAGGCCGATGTTCAAGGGCTTCTGGGCTTTGCGCGGGCGCAGCGGCGCGGCCATGAAGGCCGCCAGCCGGTCGCGCTCGCGGATCGGCGCGACGCCCGGCATGAGGCACTGCTCGCCTTCGGGCGTCTTTTCGGAGTCGAGAGGCGGGTGCTCGCTCATGCCGCCCTCCCCGCGCCCGTCTCTGTGCCCTCCGCGCGGAAGGCCAGCAGGAAATCCGCCGCCTTGGAGGCGAGGCTCGCGGCGCGGAAGATGGCACGCTCATCGTCGCGCAACAGGTCGAGCCATGAGGCGATATAGTCCGCATGGCGCACCGTCGGCACGATGCCGAGCGCGGCGCAGACAAAGGCGCTCGCCATTTCGGCGACGAGTTCCTCCGCCGCATAGGCGCGCGAGCCAAAACGCCCGGAAAGATCGCGCGCCAGCCGCGAGGGGTGGCCGGCCCAGTGGCCGAGTTCATGGAAACAGGTGCGGTAATAATTGACCGGCTCGTGAAAGGCCGTTTGCGGCGGCACCTCGATGCGGTCGAGGCTCGGCACATAAAGGGCCATCGCGCCGCCCACATGGAATGCCGCGCCGGTCGCGGCGATCAGCGCCTCGGCGGCGGGCACGGTCTCGCATTCCGGCAGTATGGCGGGCGGTGCAAGCAGCTCGCCCGGCAGGCCATCGCATTGCGCGACATTGAAAACGGTGAAGCGCTTGAGAAAGGGAACGCTCCGGGCCTCCTCACCCTCCGCCGCCGCGCGTTCCCGTTCCGCCTTGGGCGTGAAGCGGTCGGCATAAACGAGGGCCACGCCCTTCTCGCCCTTGCGGACATGGCCGCCAAGCGAAAGCGCTTGCCGGAAGGTGAGCCAGTTCTGGGCGGCGAAACCCCGTTCGATGACGGCGCTCCAGAGGATCAGAATATTGATCCCCGAATAGGCATTCCCCGTCGCCGCATTGCGCGGCAGACCGAGCCCCGCTTTCGCTTCGTCCCAGGGCTGCACCCAAGGCACCCGGCCCGCTTCCAGTTCCGCGACGATTTTTGCCGTCACATCGGCATAAAGCTGCGGCCCCGCCTGCTTCCCGGTCTGACGATTATGTTCTCCGCGCATCGGCCAGCTCCCGTCAAATCCCGCCGCGTCTCTCCCGGAAGCGGGATGGGCGGCGAAAAGCGACCGGAAGGCCCGCCGTCAGAGGCGGGACGCACCGAAGGCCGGAACGAAGTGGAGGACCCGGAGCGCAAGCGGAGGGTTGCGGCCTGCCGCGGCGGGCCTAGAAGGGAGCGCCGCCCATCCCGCGTGACGGGGAGACGCTTCAAACAAAGACGCCGCGCGAAAGCGCGGCGGCCTTAACCCTTGGGCTTGTAGAGTTCCTTGAGAACGTCACCGGGATCGTCGCCAAGCGCCTGCACGACGTCGACGAATTCGATGATGTCGAGACGGCGTTCGCCGCCTTCATATTTGGCGACAAAGGATTGGGTACGCTTGAGCCGCGCGGCGACATCCGCCTGCGTCAGGCCCTTCGCCTTGCGAAGCTTGATCAGCAACGCCAGCAGCTTGCGTTGACGCGGCGTGCGAAGGGTCTTGGACATTCGGCCGAACCGGCTTGAGACAAAACGGTTCGACCAAATAATCCCAGTTTCGGATTATCCCATTTTAGGATATTTTGATGCGGTGCGAACTTGACTGATGGGACGAGATCGCCCTTCGCCACATCCGAAAAACAAGGTGATCGAGTCTCAGCCCGATCTGTCCGGACGCAGGAGATCGAGATGACTGACACCCAACGCGGTCGCGAGTTCATAAAGCGTCACGACGGTTGGATTGCGGCGGCCTTGTTCGAGCCCGCTGATGTATTGCTGGCTGAAACCGGAAATCTCGGCGAACTGTTCTTGGGTCAGACCCTTTTTGAGCCTGATCCGCCTGACATTGTCGCCGACCGTCTTGCGCATATCCATGCGCCAAGGTCAGCGGATTACATACTTTAAGTTTATCAACTATAGTATGTTATTCGGATGGCACGGAACCATGAGCGGAGCGGGACATGCCTAAGCCGGAACTCAATCCAGAGATCGTCGAGGACGTCCCTTGGTCGGAGACAATCACCGACTATGACGAGCGTCATCTGATCGTTTATCTGCGGTTGCTCGACGCCGTCGCAGCCGGCGCGTCGGATGAGGCGATGTCGAGGATCGTTCTGGGTATCGACCCCGCGCGAGAGGCCGAGCGATCCCGCAACGCCCTGGCGAGCCACTTGCGCCGTGCCAGATGGATGTCGGATAATGGTTACCGTCATCTTCTCACTACCGGGGCGCACTGAGCTCCCTCATCGCAACAATTTTAGATAACCGCCATTCATCAGGTCGCGGCCGCGTCTAATGGCGCGGCGCACTTGGTCGCAGAGATGGTTCCGCGGATCGCGCCAGTCAGCCTCGACACGCTCCGCACCGAACAGCGCAACCGCGACCTCGCGCTGGGATGCTCCAGCGAGATAGCCGTCCAGCGCCTGCAGAACTCGGGAGAGGCGTCGAGCGCCAAGGTCCGGCGGATAAAATTTCGTTCGTAGCGTCTCGGTGCACACAAGGTCGTTCAGCCGCCTGAAGCCGCGCCATCTTGTCTCCGAATAGGGCGTCATGGGCAAGACGTTCGCAAGCACCTGCACCGGGCGCGTAAGGCATTCGCCAGTAACAGACAGTTGCAGGAACCGGCCCTGGTCGGCGCACAGAAGATGTTGAATGTCTTCTCCGGGGATGAGGACATTGCGGCATCGCAGGCGGCTTAAATTCAGAAACCGGCCCGACACGTGACCGACATTCTGGCTCGCAACGACCGGAAGAACACTCGGGCAGAACTCCGGCATCCAGAAAATATTCGCCTCGCGCGCGTCGCGATCGGGCGTTTCGAAAAGGAGCAAGCCCCATTCCCGTGCCTCGGACATTTGGTCGCCGGCGGACCAGGTCTCATCGGGCGGGCTGCCATCCGGCGGCCACGTCACGCCAAGATTTGCAGCCGCGCTCCTGTAGGCGCGATTGCGGCGCAAAAATTCCCACGCAAGCCCATGCGCCGACAAGGCCTGAAGCCACTCATATTGCTCTGTGTTTTGCCATTTCATGGGACCGGTTCGAAAAGGAGATAAGTCGCCGGAGCCTTCTATTCCGGTTCGGATATGGTCAATGGACCGCTCATCTGGTGAGGACGATCCATATCTGCGCGAGTGACATGGGGTTCGGGTCTTTGACCGTCGCGAAGGCATTGCGCGCCGGGGTCCGGGACGGGGACACCGTTCCAGAACACCGTGCCGTCGAAGTCGAGTTCGAGATCGACGACCTGCGGCTCCGTCTCGGGCGGCGGGGCTGACAGGTTCTGCGGCATGTCGAGCTTCACCGCATGGGTCTGGATCGGGATGGTGATGATCAGCATGATCAGCAGCACCAGCATGACGTCGATCAGGGGCGTCGTGTTGACCTCCATCATCACGTCGTCTTCCTTGCCGTCGCCGACATTCATGGCCATGGGTTCACTCCTGCTGCGCCGCGCCGGAGACGGGCTCGGTGATGAAGGCGACCTTCTGGATGCCGTCGCGCTGACAGGTGACAGTCACCCGGCCGATGAACTCGAAGCCCGTATTCCGGTCGCCCCGGACATGGACTTCCGGTTGCGGCTCCAGCACCGCCACTTCCTTGATCCGGTCCAAAAGTTCGCGATTGTCCGCCATCTTCTCTTTGTTCCAGAAGACGGCGCCTTCGCCGTCGACCGCCGCACGATGTTCTCCGGCCACGCCTGGGGGACGACAAGCACCTCACCATGATCGAAACCCAGTTCGGCAATATCGATCAACAGCTCAAGCGCTATTCGCGGGCGGCTTGAGCCTGAAGGGTTGGTGGACTGACATAAAAAAAGGGACGCATCCTAGATGGTCCGTCAAAGTCCCAGAACGGCCTTTGCGATGACATTGCGCTGGATTTCGTTCGAGCCGCCATAAATCGAAGCGGCGCGACCGAAATTATAGGCACTTGTCACGCTCACCGCATAGGCGGGCCCGACGGGCGCTTCATTGGCGATTCCCATCAAATGTTCCCTCTGGAACGGCATGGCGTAGAAGGCGGCTGCTTCGACGGCAAGCTCCGACAACGCCTGCTGAACTTCGGTCCCGACAATCTTCAAGGTCGAAGAAGAGGGGCCCGCAGGGCGGCCCGCCACCTCATCCGCGACGATCCGCAGATTGGTATATTCGAGCCCCGTAAGCTTTACCTCGATTTCGGAGAGCTTCGTCATGAATGCCAGATCGTCCGCCAGCGCCGTGCCATCGCCAAGCCTTTCCTGTCTGGCGATTTTTCTGAGGTGCGCGATCTTGCGCTTGGACTCGGGAACACCCGCAATGCCGGTGCGCTCATTGACGAGCAGGAACTTGGCGTAGGTCCAGCCCTTGTTTTCATCGCCGATGCGGTTCGTCACCGGCACCTTGACGTCAGTGAAAAAAACTTCGTTCAAGTGATGCAGGCCATCGATGGAAATGATGGGCTTCACCTCGATGCCGGGCGTCTTCATGTCGATCAGAAGGAACGAGATACCTTCCTGCGGTTTAGCGGTCTCATCCGTTCGCACGAGACAGAATATCCAATCGGCTTCGTGGGCGTACGACGTCCAGATTTTCTGGCCGTTGACGATGTAATGGTCGCCCTGACGCACGGCCCTGGTCCTCAGCGAGGCGAGGTCCGATCCGGATCCTGGCTCCGAATAGCCTTGGCACCACCAAACATCTCCCGACAATATACCCGGCAAATGCTGCTTCTTTTGTTCTTCGTTGCCGAAAGTGTAAATCACCGGCCCGACCATCGACAGACCGAAAGGCGACAGACGCGGCGCGTTAGCGGCGGCCATCTCCTCGTTGAAAATATGCTTCTGCATCGGCGTCCATCCAGTGCCGCCATACTGCCTGGGCCAATTGACCGCTACCCAGCCTTTCTCGTGGAGGTCCTTCTGCCAGCGCCTGAGCGCCCCGCGCTCGCCAGACGCGCCCACTGTCTCTCTCTCCGCGAGCTCCCTGGGGAGTTTTTCCGAAATGAACCGGCGGACTTCCGCGCGAAAGGCATCGTCCTCTTTCGTAAGCTCGATATCCATCTGCTGACCTTTCGCGGCGACGATCCGGGTGATTGTATTTTTATTATAATGAATTTCTCCGGGCGGGCAAAAGACCGAATTGTCCGCCTCTTTCAAAAAATTCCGTCGAAAGGTTGGCCGCGATAAATCCGCCTCTCTCCCCATTGCCGGGCCGATGCGAATATTACCGCGCCGTGAGTCGCGGCAACACACATCGACAACCGTATCCATGCTTCCCGATACCCGGGTCGGGGTCTAGGCAGCCCAGCCCTGCAAGTGCGCCGCTTCGAGACGAACCAGCTCCGGCCCGCCCAACAGCTGCCGATCGAAACCAATACGCTTGAACCAGTAATGCAGGCCAAGCAGATCGGTGAAGCCCATGCCGCCATGAACCTCGGTCGCGGTGCGCGCGACGAAGCGGCCCACTTCCGACAAATGGCTCTTGGCATGACATGCCATGAGGCGCGCGTCGCCCGGCACCTCGTCCAGCGCATGGGCCGCATACCACACCAGCGAACGCGATGGTTCGAGAGCGGCCGCCATCTCGGCGCAGAGGTGTTTCACGGCCTGAAACGACCCGATCACACGACCGAACTGCTTGCGCTCTCCCGCATAAGCAACTGCTTTCTCGATCATCATCTGACCCGCGCCGAGGGTGTCGGAAGCAAGCATGACCCTACCTGCATCTATCACCCGCGCAACCGCGTCGGCGCTGGATCGAGGCAAGGGCTCAGCCGAGACCTGGTCGAAAACAAGTTCGCCAACCGATCGGGTCTTGTCGATGGTGTCGAGCGCCCGCCGCGACAAACCCTTCGCGCCGGGCAAAACGAGATGAAGTCCATGGTCGCTGTCGGCCACGATGTAGAGATCGGCCTCAGCCCAGTCGATTACGAAGAGGGCCTTGCCCGTGAGCGTTCCCTTCCCGGCTTTCACGCCGGCATCTTCGCGGACGCCGATGCTTTCCGTGACGGCCACGCCTGCGATAATCTCGCCTGCGGCGATCTTCGGCAGCCACTTTTCCTGCTGGGCCTCGCTGCCTGCAAGCATCAGCGCGAGCGGCGCCATGACGGCGGTCCCAAGGAAAGGCAGCGGCGCCACATACCGACCGAACATCTCGTAAACGATCGCCGCGTCGAGAAACCCAAGACCCATGCCGCCAAAATCTTCCGGAATCAGCATTCCAGGGATACCCAGTTCGCTGGCGCCCGCCCACAGGGACCGCTGAACAGTATGCGTGTTCCCGGCGGCAAGGCGCACCTTGTCAAGCGGCGAATTCTGTTCAAGAAAACGGCGGACGCTGTCCTGCAACAGGCGCTGCTCTTCCGACAATGCAAATTCCATCGGATAAATTCCTATTTTGCCAGCTTCGGTTCGCGCGGCATTCCAAGCCCACGTTCCGAAATAATGTTTTTCTGAATCTGCGCCGTGCCGCCGCCGATGATGAGCCCAAGCTGAAACATGTATCCCCACTGCCACGAGCCGTGGCTACGCAGATAGGGGCTGTCGTCGTAGAGAACGCCAAGCTCTCCCATGACGTCGATCGCGAGCGCCGATATTTGATGGGTAAGTTCGCAGGACTGAAGCTTCACGATCAGACGCGCCAAGCCGGGATCCTCACCCTTGCTGGCGCTGGTCAGCAGCCGGAGCCCATTGAACTTCATGGCAGCAAGTTCTGCCTGAAGCCTTACCAGGCGGTCCCGGAAAATTGGATTGTCGATGGCCCGCTGCCCGTCGACAGTCTCCTCGTGCATCAGATCGACAAGGGCCTGGAACCTGGTTTCCATAGCGGCCGGATCGCCCAGCATTCCGCGTTCGTGTTTCAGCGTTGCGTTGGCGACGAACCACCCCTGCCCGCGCTGGCCGACGATCTGCGTCTTCGGCACGCGCACATCGGTGAAGAAGACTTCGTTAAATTCGGCATGGCCCGTCATGGTGGTGAGCGGACGGACTTCGATGCCGGGCGTCTTCATCGAGAAAATCAGATAGGAAATGCCTTCATGCTTCGGCTTGTCGGGCTCGGTGCGCACCAGGCAGAAGATCATGTCTGCCTCATGCGCGGTGCTGGTCCAGATCTTCTGGCCGTTGATGACGAAATCGTCGCCATCGACAGTCGCCCTTGTCTGAAGGCTGGCGAGGTCCGAACCGGAACCAGGCTCGGAATATCCCTGGCACCAGACCACCTCGCCGCGAAGCGTCGGCTTCACCCATTTTTTCTTCTGCTCCTCGGTGCCAAGCTCGAGAAGCGTCGGCACCAGCATGGAGATACCCTGGTTCTGCAACGCCGAAGGAACACGAGCAGCGGAAAATTCCTCCGCGATGATGCGCGATTCGAGAATATCCGGCTTTGCACCATAGCCTCCGTAGTCTTTCGGAATCGTCCGCGCGGCATAGCCGTGCTGGATCAGCAGTTGCTGCCAGGAACAGGCTTCGGGAGACGGGCGCCCGGCAGCACCGAGACCCTTAGGCGCCTGACTCTTGTATTTCGTCAGGAACGCCCTGACCTCTTCCCGGAAGGCCTCGTATTTGGGGCCATATGCCAGATCCATTTTCGATCTCCGATGCGTAGATGCGATTGGCTTTGCTTTTATTTCGGCGCAGGTTTGAAACACGGAAGCATGAATCCGTCGCCGATATCCCTGAAGACAAGGACCACAGGCATGTCCAGTTCAACTGCCTCCGGGTCGCAGTCGAGCAAGCGCGTCGCCATGCGGACGCCTTCTTCCAATTCCGCGACCGCAGCTATGTAGGGCACGTCGCGTGCGAAAGCCGGATGAAAGGGCTGGTAGGTCACCGTCCAGGAAAAAATGCGCCCGCGCCCGCTGCTCGGCATCCACTCGTAATCCGGCGAACCGCATTTTGCGCACATGTAGCGCGGAAGGAACCGCCAGGTATCACAATGGCTGCACTGCTGAAACCGCAGGACGCTGTCCTGGCAAAGCTTCCAGAACTCCGCGTCGACCGGATCGACGGTCGCGGGCTGAGGATATTTCGGTTGCTCAATTTCCATTTTTACCTCCTCAAAATCGCGAGGCTGCCATCGCCGAGATCGCCCCATCCGGTCACGAGTCCGATTTCGGCATCCGGAATTTGCCGCTTGCCCGCATCGCCGCGCAATTGGCGGGTCGCCTCAAGCACATGATTGAGGCCCCACACATGCGCCTCGCTCAAAAGCCCGCCATGCGTATTGAGCGGGAACTTGCCGCCGAGCTCGATCTGTCCATCCTTGACGAAATCGAGTGCGCCACCCGGCTCGAAATAACCCAGGGCTTCGAGCTGGAGCAGCACGACATAGGTGAAACAGTCGTAGACCTGCAGAAAGTCCATGTCCTTCGGTGTCACGCCGGCCATGGCGAAAGCGCGTGGCGCGGCGTAGCTCAAACCGATCTTGAAAGGATCCGGCCGTGACGGAATATCGTCGGCAGGATAAGGATGGCCCTCGGCCGCGCCGGAGATATAGACCGGCCTGTGAGGCAAGTCCTTCGCCCGCTCGGCGCTCGTCACCACGACGGCGCAGGCCCCATCCGTCTCGAGACAGCAATCGAATAAACGGAACGGCGAGGACACCATGCGCGACCGCATGTAATCGTCCATCGTCATCGGTTGACCGCAGGTCAGGGCGCGGTCGTTGAGTTGGGCATGCTTGCGGCACGCCATCGCAATCCAACCCGTCGCCTCGGGGCCAACATTGTAAAGTTTCGAGTGCCGCGTCGCGAGCCAAGCATACATCTGCACCGGCAACAGAACGCCATAGGGGAGATAGTAACCCCGGATGGTCGAGGTCAGCGTGTTCATGTTCATTGGCCGGCTTGGCGGCACCCCCGCTTTTGGACGCAGCGCCGAGTAGCCATTCCAGCCGAGCGTGACCAGCACGTTGTCGCAGATACCGGAGGCCACGGCCATGGCGGCATTCTGCAACGCCGTAGTCGGGCTCGCGCCTCCCATGTTGACCGTCGATGCATATCGCAGCACATCGACGCCAAGGTTGGCGGCCAGTTCCTCCGAGGTTGTATAGACGGGCGGCGGCACCATGCCGTCGATGTCCCCAGGCTTCAGCCCCGCATCCGCGATGGCCCGCCTGGCGGCGTCTAGCATCATGGCCACGGCCGTCTGGTCCGACCCTTTTACATAGCCGGTCTCGCCGATCCCGACGATCGCAGCCTTGTCGCTGAAATTCTTCACGAAACTGCCCTCATCATCATTGCCCAGGCACGCAGCCTTTTCGTTGATCCGCCGCACACCTTCCGTAGAAAATATTCTGTAGACAGATCAAGTCGCCGGAATGAGACAGGAATGGACGGATTCCCGCCCCTCGATCTGGCGCGCCAGCGTCTTGATCGCCAGTTCAGCTTCCTCAAGCTCGAAATTATGAGTGTGCATGAGCTCAAGAGGATATTTGCGGCGCTCGATCATCTCGATCGCCTTCTTGTATCCCGACGACGTAACGCCGATCGCGCCCTTGATGGTGATTTCCTTCATGACGATAAGGTCGGACACAAAATCGGAGACAGGCTTGAATCCCTTGACGCCGGCAAGGACGACCGTTCCGCCCATACGGACACAATCCAGGGCTTCACGGACCGGCTGAGTCGCGTAGGACGTAACCTCAACTATGACGTCCGCGCCCTTTCCGTTTGTCAACGCCCGCACGCGATCGACAACATTTTCGTTCTGCACGTCGATGATGTGATCGGCGCCCAGAGCAAGCGCCATCTGGAGCTTTTTTGAATCGGCCGCAAGCCCCGTGACTATGATCTTTCCCGCGCCGGCTTCACGTGCGGCAACGACGCTCGCAAGCCCGCGCTGTCCGGGTCCAAAAATCAAAACGGTATCGCCAACCTGCGTCTGCGGAATCTCGACCGCCCAGCGGAAGCCCGCACCCAGCGGATTGAACATGACCGCCAGTTCCGCCGGAAGGTTCTTGTCCATCTTGTGAAGGATCGTGTTGGGCGCGAGGTACATATATTGCGAATAGGCGCCCCAGAGGCCCGGTGACTCCGTGAGCGGAATATATGAGTAGATCTGGCGGCGGTCGCAGAGGTGATAATGCCCGCCGACACAGGTGTCGCAGCAATGGCACGACAACATCGTCTCGATGGCGACCCGATCACCAACATCGACGCCCCAGCGCCTGGCGGCCTTGTCGCCAATTGCCTCGATAATCCCGAGAGGTTCGTGGCCCGGAATCACCGGCATCGGAGTCTGCAAGACCCCTTCGTATTGTTCGTAGTCGCTGCCGCAAATGCCGCAGGCTTCGATGCGAAGGATGGCGCTGTCGTCGGCGATCTGGGGGATCGGCAAATCTCGGGCTTCGAGTTTGCGCGGAGCCGTCTGCACCATCGCCATCGATTTTTTCGGCAACATTTTCAACTCCCTGCTTGGTGTCGGCACCGACGACGCGTCGATAACACATATATATTTTTTTATCCTTGTATGTGTTATAAAGATTCAAACGTAGAATGCGAAGCCCTAAACTTCCGCTTCGCAAAATTTCGGGGAGGACAAAATAATAATGACCGATGAAACGCCCAGGGTTCCCCTGCTGTCGATAGCGGAAGCGGCGACCGCAGCCGCGAAAGCCGGCATATCCGAACAAATGGCGCCACTCAGCGTATTCAGGGTCTTGCTCCGCCATCCCGATGTAGCGCGCGAGCTTGCCTCGACGCTGAACACCCTGCTTTTCCAGGGCAACAAGCTCGATGCAAGACTGCGCGAACTCATCATCATGCGTATCGGCTGGAAGACGAAATCGCTCTATGAATGGACACAGCATTGGCGGGTCGCCCGCATGCTGGACATTCCGGAGGCGGATCTGGTCGCCACGCGGGACTGGAAAAACGCTTCCTGCCTGTCCGACGCCGACCGTGCCATTCTCGCCGCGACCGACGAGACGCTCGACGGCGGCATGATTTCGGACGCCACCTGGACTGCCTGTGCGGCACACCTGAAAACGGTAGAAGAACGGATCGAACTGGTTGTTGCCATCGGAAACTGGACGCTTTTCTCGCAACTACTCAAAAGCCTGAAGATTCCGCTTGAGGATGGCGTCGTCGCCTGGCCACCGGACGGCAAGAAACCTTGAGCGGACGAGAAATGACAATTGCGGAACAGGATTACGATAATGAGCGGGAAAAAGGCGATTTCGAAGGATCTGGTCGGCATGACGTTTCCGGCCGTCGATGTGGAATGGTCCGACAAGGACACGATGCTCTATGCACTCGGCGTCGGCGCTCGACCCGCCGATGGGCTTGATTTCATTTATGAAGGCAGAGGACCGAAAGTTCTGCCGACCTACGCCGTCATCCCCGGCGGGCGAGGGCTCGCAGGGCTGATGAGCGGCGTCGAGATGAAGTTGGAAATGCTGCTGCATGGCGAGCAATCCGTCGAGTTGCTGCGTCCCCTGCCCTCATCGGCCAAGGTCAAGATAACGGCGCGCGTTTCCGAGGTTTGGGACAAAGGCAAGGCGGCCGTTATCGGAGTTGAGAGTACAGGTTCCGACGAGAAGGGCCCCCTCTTCAAAACTCACGCGACGCTATTTGTACGCGGCGCCGGTGGATTCGGCGGAGAGCGCGGCCCTGCGAGCGTCGACTCGACGCCGCCAGAGCGGACGCCTGACGCAGTGGTCGAGGATATGACGCGTCCCGAGCAAGGGGCAATCTACCGCCTCTCGGGCGACCGCAATCCGATCCACATCGATCCGGACTTCGCCAAACTGGGCGGCTTTGAAAAGCCCTTCGTTCACGGGCTTTGCACATATGGCTTTGTCGGTCGCGCGGTCCTGCGCGAGCTTTGCGGCAACGATCCCGCCCGTTTCAAATCTCTCAGCGGACGCTTTGCCGCTCAGGTCTATTTCGGCGACACCATTATAACGAAGATGTGGAAAACGGGCGACGGAGTCGCGATCGTGCAGGCCGAGACGCAAAACGGCAATGTCGTACTGTCTCAGGCCAAAGCAGAATTCAAGCCCTGACGGACGGAAATTGGTCGAAGTGAAAAAAACGCCAGATACATTTGTTCATCTGCTTGCCCCGCTCGATCTCGGGTTTACTGCGCTCAGAAACCGCGTGTTGATGGGATCGATGCACACCGGCCTCGAGGAGATGCAGGACGGTTTCGAGCGACAGGCCAAATTCTTCGCACGACGCGCAAAGGGCGGCGTCGGAATTCTTGTTACCGGCGGCATCTCGCCGAACAGGGCGGGAAGGCTTGCAGAGCGCGCGTCGGTCATGACCGAGGACCTCGTTGAGAGTCATCGTGTGATCACACGCGCTGTCCACGATGAGGGCGGAAAGATCGTTCTCCAGCTCCTGCATGCGGGGCGCTACGGTCGGCATGCCGAACTGGTGGCTCCCTCCGCAGTCAGGTCCCGCATCAATCCGCTTACGCCCCGCGCCCTGGGCGAAGATGAAATCCTCCAGACCATCGAGGATTTTGGCACCGCTGCGGCACTCGCACGCGAAGCCGGATATGACGGCGTTGAAGTCATGGGTTCGGAGGGCTATTTTCTCAATCAGTTCACCGCAGCGCGTACAAATCAGCGTACAGATGGCTGGGGCGGTTCGGCGGAGAACCGGCGTCGCTTACCGGTTGAGGTCGTCGGGCGTGTCCGCAAGCGTTGCGGACCGGACTTCATTATCGCTTACCGGATATCCGTTCTCGATCTTGTCGAGGGGGGCAATTCCTGGCCGGACGTCGCCGCCCTCGCAAAAGATGTCGAGGCAAGCGGAGCAAACATCCTCAATACCGGCATAGGCTGGCATGAATCGCGTGTGCCGACGATCGCTCATATGGTGCCGCGCGGAGCTTTCACCTGGGCGATCAAGCGGCTCAAGGCGGAAGTCGCGATACCCGTGGTCGCGTCCAACCGGATCAATACGCCGGAGCAAGCGGAGCAACTGATTGCAGACGGACAAGCCGACATGGTTTCGCTCGCGCGTCCACTATTGGCCGATCCCGATTTTGTTGCGAAAGCGGCATCGGGCGCATCGTCGAAAATCAATACTTGCATCGGTTGCAATCAGGCCTGCCTCGACAACGCCTTCACCGGACGGCTGACGACCTGCATGGTCAACCCTGCGGCATGCCGGGAAGTCGAATTCAAGATTGTACCAGCGACCCGAGGAAAATGCATTGCGGTCCTTGGCGGCGGCCCGGCGGGTCTTGCCTGCGCGGTAACGGCGGCCGAACGTGGCCACAAGGTTGCGCTATTCGAAGCCGACATCGATATCGGCGGTCAATTCAATCTGGCACGGCGGATTCCCGGCAAGGAGGATTATGCCGAGACTATCCGCTATTTCAGGAACCGGCTCGACGAACTGGGCGTCGAGGTCCGTTGCGGCCGACCGGCTTCACTCGCCGACCTGGAGAGCGGGGGATTTGACGAAATCGTCGTCGCAACCGGCGTTCGCCCGCGCCATCTCGACGTTCCAGGTGCGGATCACCCATCGGTTATGACCTATGTAGAGGCAATCACGGACACCGCACGCGTCGGTGCCGAGGTTGCCATTGTCGGTGCCGGCGGCATAGGCTTCGACGTGGCGACGCTCCTGTCTCATCCGCACGGCCCGCACGATCCGTCGCATCCCGATGTCGAGGGATTTTCCTCCGAGTGGGGAATCGACTTGAGCTATACGCAGCCAGGCGCTTTGCTGCCGGCCAATCATCAATGGTCTTCATCGCGCAAGATTCATCTTCTCCAGCGCAAGCCGCGTGCCAGCTTCGGTGCCAGCCTGAGCAAGACCAGGGGATGGGCGAATTTTCTGGAGGTGATGTTCCGCGGCGTTACGATGACCGGCGATGTAACCTATCGGAAGATCGACGATGCCGGGCTCCACATCGAGGCAGGCGGCAAGCCGCAGACGTTGAAAGTCGACACGATTGTCGTCTGCGCCGGACAGGAATCGGCGGACGATGCGTTGTCATTGGCGCGGTCCCTGGGCAAACCCGTTCACGCAATCGGCGGTGTCGACAAGCCTCAACAACTCGATGCTGTGAGGGCGATCGAAGATGGCATGCGCCTCGCGCTCTCTCTCTGAGGAAGCAAACGAAAAACGAGGCGCGGAAGAGACCATATAAATCAGAGTTGTCGCCATGAACGCTAATGTCCTCAAATCCGAACAGCCCTCGGCTGCAACGGTAAAATCCGCGACCCGTGTTCTGGAGATTTTCGAGTATTTCGACGAAGTAAGACGCCCGGTGACGATTCAAGACGTAGCGCAGGCGCTGAGTTATCCTCATTCCAGCACCGCCGCCCTTCTGAAAAGCCTCGTGAGCCTCGGCTATCTGGAGCACGACGACCGGGGCAAAACTTTTTTTCCAAGCATCCGGATATCTCTGCTGGGAAACTGGGTGGAAGCCGAGGCGTTACCGATCCGGAATGTCCAGCGCCTTATGAGACGGCTTTCGGCCGATACGGGATGCACGATCATCCTCGCTGCGCGTCTAGGGGCTTATGCTCAATATGTGAAGGTGATTCAAGGTACGTCGCCCATCCGCTTCCATGTCAAGCCAAGCACCAAGCGAATGCTCGCTTTTTCGACGATTGGCCGCGTTCTGCTGAGCGAACTTCCGTTGCCCGAAGCGAGACGTCTGATTCATGATGCCCTTGCCGCCATGCCAGAGCGGCGGGAATCGATGCAGGAGATCGAAGACGAACTGCAAAGAATCAGAAAACGCGGCCTTGCGCTTTACAGCGATCTCGTGACGCCGGGAGCGACCATGCTGGCAATGCCCATTCCGATGGGTCCGTCCGGACGCTCGGTCGCGATCGGGATAGCCGCTCCCAACGAGTATTTTCGCAATCGTAAACTACCGTTCACGGCGTTACTGAAAAACGCTATCGCCGAGCACATATCACAAAACGGGCAAGGCTTTAAGGAGACTGTAGACGACGAGGACCAACTTGAAATCGACGACGATACAGCGCCATAATCATCCGAGCTTTGTATCCAGGAAGCTGGCCATCTCGTCGATCGCCGCGCGGCCTTCGCTCAAGACCGGCGCAAACCAGTGCCAGACATGAATCATCTCCGGCCAGACATGGAGATCGACGGATACGCCGGCCTCTTTCAATCTATCGGCCAATAAGTGGCTATCCGAGAGCAAAACCTCCGAACTGCCTACCTGAATCAGGAATGGCGGCAATCCATTGAGATCGGCGTATACGGGCGATGCCAGAGGCGCCCTGCGCGGGGTTGAAGTTCCCAGATAGGCCGCCGTCCACAGCTCAAGATCGGCATGGCGCACCATCGGGTCCACATTCGCTTTCGCGCCATAAGAGGCACCTTTATTTTCAAGATTGGCCCACGGCGAAATACAAACGGCCGCAGCCGGAAGTCTGAGACCGGCATCGCGCGCCGCCAGAAGCACGGCAACCGTCAGGCCGCCGCCGGCTGAATCTCCCGCCACAGCGAGCTTCGCCGGGTCGACGCCCGTCTCGGTCAACCAGCGATAAGCAGCAAGCGCATCATCGACCGCCGCCGGAAATGGATGCTCTGGAGACCGCCTGTAGTCGATCAGCAGAACCCGGCCTTTCAGGGCAAGAGCTGCGCGCGCCGCAAGATGGCGATGCGAGTCGAGAGAACCAAGCGCATAGCCTCCTCCATGCAGATAGAGCAAAACCCGCTTGCCGGCACCGGCAGCCGGCGCCAGCCATTCGCCAGGAACCCTGCCGGCGGAAACCGGCGTGACCGTCACACCTTCGGGAAGACCGAACGCCTTGCCAGCCTCGTCATACGAGGTACGAAAATCCTCAAGAGAACGAGCCTCCCCGGTCACAAGGCCAGCAAGCAGCTGACGAACGACAGCAAGTTCCTCAAGACTCATTTTTCACGTCCTCCTCAGGCTGCTGCGCCATGGCGCAATAGACGGCCCGGCAAACGACCTTCGGCGCCCAACACATCGACGCCATTGCGCCGGATCAATGTCCCGTTGACGACGACGGCTGAAATGCCCGAGGCATCGGAAATCAGCCGGTCTTCGCCAGCAGGCAGGTCATAGACCCTGCGAAGGGAACTTGCGCCAACCGTTTCGGCGTCGAAGATCAGGACATCGGCGGGCATTCCCACAGCGAGGCGACCACGATCCTTGATGCCGAACACCTCGGCGGGCCGCGATGTCAGCATCCGGACCGCCTCCTCCAGCGTCAAAACGCGCTTTTCACGGACCCACCTTCCGAGAAGATGCGTGGAAAAACATGCATCGCAGAGTTGGCTCGCATGCGCGCCTGCGTCCGAGAGGCCAAGCACCGTGCAGGAGTCGCGCAGCAACGTTGCCACCTCGTCTTCGTCGGCGTTTGCGACAGGCAGGCGGAACCGTGTCTGCAGATCGCTTTGAATCGAGAGATCCAACGCAAGATCGATCGAGTTGCATCCGAGTTCCGCTGCGACGTCGCGCACCAGCCGTTCCGCGAACTCCGGCCGATCCGGACAATAAGCGATGACCGCCTTGTCCCACGCATTGAGAATCGGACCACGCATCGCGTCCCGGAATCCCGCCCGGAAAGAGTTGTCGGCGTAAAGCCTCAGTTTTTCCGCGCGGTCGGCTTTGTTCACCGGCGCGAAGACCGGCATGCTCTGAAACAGAAACGGCTGATCGAATCGAAATTCAAAATTGAGTGGCCTGCAGGTGACCTGCGGAAATACCGCGTAACCAGCCGACTGAAGTTCGTTTGAGCGCGCCAACTGCTCGGCTGCGGAGCCGACATTCAGCACCCCGCCACCGCCCAGCAACGCCGTCCAACTGACATGGCGACCGGAAACGCGGTTCAATTCCGCGAATTCATCAAATGACAGTTCCTTGCCGACAGTCGCCTGTATCACGCCCTCGCCCGCCTCGCCCAGCGCCGACGCGATCTCCCGTATCTCGCTGAACGCCGCCAGCCGGCTTGGAACCGGCCTGCCCTCGTAGCCCACATGCGTCGGCGATTTCGATGTCGCGTAACCGAGCGCGCCCGCTTCGAGGCCCTCGCGCATCAGACTTTTCATATGCCTGACCTCCTCCGGCCGCGCCGCCCGTTCGGTGGATTCAGGCCCGAGGGCATAGAGACGAAGCGGCGTATGCCCCAGAAGAACGGCTACGTTAATCAACGTACCCTTCTTTTCCACGACGTCGAGATATTCGGGAAACGTCTCGAACCCCCATTCGTCGCCGAGACCGGCCTCCAGCGCCCTGACGCTCATGCCCTCGACATTTTCGAGCGTCCGCAGAATAAGGCCGCGGTGCTCCTTGCGCGTCGGTGCGATGCCGAACCCGCAATTGCCCACCACGACCGTCGTCACGCCGTGCCACGGCGAGATCGACAGATTCCTGTCCCACAGAAGCTGGGCATCGTAATGCGTATGTATATCGACGACGCCGGGGGCAACGACCTGCCCCCGGGCCTCGATAGTCGTCCTCGCCCCGGCGGGGGCCTGCCCCATCGCCACAACTTTGCCATCGCGAATACCGATGTCTCCGGCATAGCCCGGAGAGCCGGTGCCGTCGACAATGAATCCACCCACGATCTTCAGATCGTAGTCCATGAAAACGTCCTCCCCGTGAATCGAAAAAACCCGCGCCTTGACATCAGTATACGGATCGTCAAACGGCGAGCTTGTAGAGTTCAGCGACGTTGTCGTGGCATATCCAGTTGCGTTCCTGCTCGCTCAGATTTTTCGTGTGCTCTTCAAGCATTGCCTGCGACCAGGGCCAGGTCGAATCCGAATGCGGGAAATCGTTCGCCCACATCAGACGGCGGACATTACACATATCCTTCATCCTGAAGGCGACCCAGTCGTCCTGGAACGTCACATAGATGTTGTCGTTGAAATAGTCGCTCGGCATCCGCTTGAGCGGCGGCGCCTTCATCCAGTAGCGATGACGCTTGTAGGCATGGTCCATGCGATACATGTAGTGCGGAACCCAGCCCGCATCGGCCTCGACGCAGACAACCTTGAGGTCGGGGAAGCGATCGAAGACACCGCCGAATATGAAGGTGCCCATCACGTCCTGGCAGCCACGGATAATCGACAGGAAGCCGTTGATACGCGGACCCCGGACCTGCCCCGAAAGACTGTCCGATTTGCCGGTCAGGATGTGGAACGAGAGCGGCATGTCGCACTCGACAGCGGTCGCCCAGACCTTGTCGTATACAGTTGAATCATAATCCTCGACGGCGGGGTTTCCGGGCATCATCACACCCTTGAAGCCCATCTCCTTCGCATGCCTGATTTCCGCAACGCCATCTTCCGGCGATCGCATGGAAACCTGCGCAAGACCGTAAAGACGGTCGGGTGCCTCGGCGCAGTATTCCTGCAACCAACGATTATAAGCCTCGAAGCAGGCTTTCTTGTAGTCGAAGTCGGGATGGTTGCAGATCACCATTCCGACCGTCGGATAGATGAATTCGGCCGCAACGCCGTCCTTCTCCTGGTCCGCAACGCGGAACTTGGCGTCCCAGCCGCTCTTCCACAGGTCTTCGAAGGCGACGCCGTCTGTCGTGATCTCCGCCGAATCCTTGCCGGCGGCGGCCACCAGCCCCATCGGAACTGGAGACCCCATACCATCGACGATGAAAGCATCGCCAATCTTGTCGATCCGCTGAATGCGCGGCGCGCGATCGCGGAATTTGGGATCAATGTAATCAACATAGCAATGCGGCGGTTCGGTGATGTGCGAATCCGCGGATATGGGTTTCTTGATCATTGTCTCTCTCCCAGCGTCGCATTTGGTTTCAAGGGCGCGACTTTTAATTTGACAATCCCTGATCATAAATCTTCGCTGGCGGCACAACCCGAGTCCAGATAAATTATATTCATGCAATCAAAAACACATATCTGTTATTCAGGGGAGACGCGAACATGACGATGGAACCGGCCCTGCTCGAAAAAAAGGGCCATATCGCGCTGATCACGCTCAACCGCCCGGAAGCGCGCAACTCGTTCAGTCCGGAGATGTTGGTCAGGCTTGCCGGTCATTGGGAAGAGGTGCGCGACGACGCGAATATCCGCGTCGCCATCGTCACCGGCGCCGGAGACAAGGCGTTTTGTTCGGGCGCGGATCTCGGGCAACTCATCCCGCTCATAAATGGCGCACGCAAACCGCAAAACGAATGGGACCAGAAAATTCTGGACGATCCGAATATCCTGGCCAAAGGCCTGTTGCGCACATTCGATGTGACAAAGCCGGTCATCGCCGCGATCAACGGCTTTGCCGTCGCAGGCGGGATGGAGCTGGCGCAAGGAACCGACATGCGTATCGCCGCGGATACGGCAAAGCTCGGCGTGCAGGAAGTCAAATGGGCGATTTTTCCGGGCGGCGGCTCAACGGTGCGCCTTCCGCGCCAGATACCTTATGCAAGGGCAATGGAACTGCTGCTCACCGGCGACCTGATCAGCGCGCAGGAGGCCTACGATCTGGGATTCCTGAATCGTGTCGTCCCCCAGAAGCAAGTGCTCGACGCGGCATTCGAACTCGCGGAGAAGATCGCCGCGAATGGGCCGATCGCCGTTCAGGCGATTCGCAAATCCGCCCGCGAATGTCTGGGACGCCCCGAGAGCGAGGCGATGGGTATGGAGTCGCGCTTCGCAGCCCCCGTGTTCAAGACCGAGGATGCCCGCGAGGGGCCCAAGGCATTCATGGAGAAGCGCAAGCCAAACTATAAGGGCCGTTGAAGCAAGAAACCGAAATCATTACCACGGGGAGACGTTCCGATGCAGTTCGGCATTCAGATGGTTTTTCAGAATTTCGACAGAGCCAACTCTGGCGTAACCGACGGCCAGGTCTATGACGAGGAGATCCGTCTCGGGCTTTTGGCGGAAGAACTCGGCTTTGACGCATTGTGGCCCGTCGAGCATCATTTCGAGGACTATTCGTTTTGTCCCGACAACACCCAGTTCCTGAGTTACATGGCGGCGCGCACCAAACGCATCAAGTTGGGCACCGGCGCTGTCATCCTTCCCTGGAATGTGCCCGTTCGGATCGCGGAAAAGGTCGTCCTGCTGGATCACCTTTGCCAAGGCCGAACGCTCTTCGGGATGGGGCGCGGTCTGGCGCGCAAGGAATATGACGGCATGGGCGTGAACATGGACGAAGCCCGCCAACGCTTCGATGAAGCAAGCCCGATGATTATAGACGCTCTCGAGACCGGCTTCATCGAAGGAAGCGGCCCCTTCTATCCGCAGAAGCGGATAGAAATCCGTCCCAATCCGCGCGGCTCCTTCAAGGGGCGCATCTATCAGGTCGCCATGTCGCCGGAATCCGTTCTTCAGTGCGCGAAGGCTGGCGCGCGGATGGTGATCTTTGCTCAAAAGCCGTGGGAAGCTCAGGCCGAGGCCGTCAAGGAATACAAGGCTGCGTACAAGGCGCAGCATGGCGAAGACGCACCGCCGATCATGATATGCGACTTCACCTATTGCTACACCGATCCTGCTCGCGCGAAGGAGTTGGGACAGAAATATGTGACCAACTATCTGCTTTCGGTACTCGATCACTATGAACTGGCCGGCGAGCATTTTAAGAACGCCAAGGGCTACGAGTCCTACGCCCAGGCCGTCGACGCCATTCGCGCGCTCGGCAAGGATGGAATGGCCAAGACCTACCTCGATGTCACGGCCTGGGGGACGCCCAAGGAAATCGTCGAGAAGTTCGAATATCGCAAATCGCTTCTGGGCGAATTCGACATCAATCCCTGCTTCCTTTTCGGTGGCATGAGCTACGAGGAAGCAGCCGAAAGCATGCGTTCGTTTGCCAGACACGTCATACCGGCCCTGAGAAAGAGCAGCAAACGCAAGGTGGCTTGACGCGTCCGCTTCTGGAAGCCTCGTGGCGGTCTGATCTGAAAACCAGGCGACGACCCGGCTTGTCGTCGATGCCTTGGTAACGGCGATCTGGCGGCGTGGAAAGCCGGATGCGCCGATGCATCTCTCCGATCACAGGGATGCATGCTCGATGAGCCGGTCTGGAAATTGCCGGGACAGTGCAGCGATGGCGAGCGCCTCTCCTCGCTCAAGATCGAACGCATGGCCCGCAAGATCGAACCCTCACGAAATAAACGAACTTCGCAGGCCGGAAAAGATGACGACAGCGCTGTTATGCTGACACCCGGGAAGAGCGGCGCCGTCGAAGGCAAATGATTTCGGTTGATTCAGCGTCCCAACGCTGCCGACTTTCGGGATCAGCACGAAGACGAGGTTTGGGTCGGAGGAGATCTATCTCGACCCAAGGGGCAGTCGACGCCCGTCTTTCAAGGGGAGGATCGGGGGAGGAACCTCGAAATCCGCACGCCGACTGCGACTAGTGCTGACCGTCGGGTATTCTCAACATGAGACCGTCGAGATCGTCGGTCATTGTGATCTGGCAAGCAAGGCGGCTGTTTTCCGTCGAACCTTCGGCAAATTGTAGCAAGTTGGCTTCCATGCCGCCCGGCTCGGCCATGCCGGCCCGGGACATCCACGCGGCATCGACATGCACATGGCAGGTCGCGCAGGCGCATTCGCCCCCGCAATCGCCGTCGATGCCCGGCACACCGTTGTTGACCGCGGCGTCCCTCGCAGTCGTGCCACTCTTGACCGCGATAGGATATTCAGCGCCGTCCGGCTCGATGAAAATGACTGTGGGCATATTTTTCTCTTTTCGATCATGCTGGATGAAACGGCGAGTGGAGCGTTCGTTTTCGCGATGAATCGGGGGCGCCGCTCCGTCGCGAACTAATGCCCGCGCAGCTTCACCGGCAGACGGGTGAACCCGCGGATGAAGTTGGACAGCGTTCTCTCGGGCGCGCCGACGACCTCCACCTTGCTGAAACGCTTCAGGATTTCTTCCCAGATGATGCGCAACTGCAACTCCGCCACGCGGTTCCCCATGCAGCGATGGACGCCGAAACCGAAGGAAAGATGGTGACGGGAATTCGGGCGGTCGATAATGAACTCGTTCGGGCGGTCAATTACCTCGTCGTCCCGGTTTCCCGAGAGGTACCACATAACGACTTTGTCGCCCTTTCTGATCTTCTTGCCACCGATTTCGGCGTCCATGAGTGCCGTCCGACGCATATGCGTCAGCGGCGTCTGCCAGCGGATGATCTCGGGGATCATTTTCGGGATGAGGCCTGGATCGGCCATGAGCTTGCGGTATTCGGCCGGGTTCTGATTAAGGGCGAGCACCCCGCCGCTGATGGAATTGCGCGTGGTGTCGTTACCGCCGACGATCAGGAGAATCAGGTTGCCCAGAAATTCGAGATACGGCATGTCCCGCGTCGCGGGCGAATGCACCATCATCGAGATCAGATCGGGCTTCGGCGGCTCGTTGGCCCGCTTGTCCCAAAGGCCCTTGAAGTATTGCGCACATTCGAGGAGCTCCTCGCGGCGCTGCTCAAACGAAGAAACCACGCCCGTCTCCGGCGTCGCGGTCGCAACATCCGACCAGCGAGTGAGCTTGCGCCGCTCCTCCCAGGGGAAGTCGAACAGTGTCGCCAGCGTCATCGTCGTAAGCTCGATGGAAACCCGGTCAACCCAGTCGATCTCCTCGCCGACGGGAAGCGAATCGAGAATAAGCCCCGCGCGCTCGCGGATGATGGGCTCCAGCAGAACAAGGTTGGACGGGGCGACAGCCGGACTGACTGCCTTGCGCTGAGCGTCATGCTTGGGCGGATCCATCGCAATGAACATCTCAAGTTCAAGCGACGCTTCGCCGCTTTGCATGTCCTGCAGGGTGATACCACCAAGTTTAGCCTCCGAGGAGAACGTCTGGTGGTTCACTTCGACCTGCATGATGTCGTTGAATTTCGTTACCGACCAGTAAGGGCCATAGGCGCTCTCGGGGCAATAATGGACGGGGTCTTCCCGCCGCAGCCGTGTGAAGTAGCTCCCGATCGTGTCGCTTTGAAAGAGCTTTGGATCGCTGACATCCATCTGAGAAAGCGGGACCGTCGAAGCCGGATCTCTAGTCAATGTGTCGGTCGTCATCTCTCCGTCCTCCCGATCGACAGCTACGCGGCATCCCCCCGTCATGGCGCATGCAATCTTTTGTGTAATTCATTATAATAAATCATATGGACGATTCAGCGTCAAACGCTTTTGTCCCGCAGGCTCCCCCAAAAACCGGCAGCGAGGCTGCCGCAGATACATCAATCCAGGACGAATCCTTCATAATCCTTGGCCGCGGCGGTATTGCACCGGTCCATATACATGGGCACGCCGGGGAAATTCAGAAGCTGCCGCGGTTTCCCGGGAACGTTGGCACCCATGTACCAGGAATCGGCCCGGGGAAAGAGCGTCATGTCGGCGATGGCGTTCAGGAACTGCGTCCATTCTTCCTCCGCCTGAGCGGTCGCCTCGATCCGCCGCTTGTTATTCTCGCGCATATGTTTGAGGCAACCGACGACCCACTCACCCTGCAATTCGGCACATGTCGGGCCGTTGCAGAATCCGGAAGGACTCTGCGGACCGTAAAGAAAAAGCATGTTCGGGAATCCCGACGTCGCGAAACCGAGATAAGTACGCGCGCCTTCGGTCCATCTTTCCTTGAGCGTCACACCGCCCGTCCCGCGTATATCGATCTGTGTCAACCCGCCGGTCACGGCGTCGAATCCCGTCGCCAGAACAAGCATATCGAGTTCAACCAGACCATCCGCCGTGCGCACGCCTTCGGGAACTATTTCCGCGATGGGCGTCTCTCGCACATCTATCAGGCTGACGTTGTCCTGATTGAACACTTCGTAATACCACTGCTCCAGCGAAGGCCGCTTGACGCCGAAGGGATGTGGCGGCTCCATCGGCGCGAGTTTGTCGGCCAATGCCGGATCCTTGATCCGGGCGCGGGTCTTGTCGCGCCAGAAATCGTACATGGTACGATTTGCTTCCTCATTCGTCAGGATGTCGGAAAATCCACCAATCCAGTAGTGGAAGCCGCCTTTCTGCCAAAGCCTTTCATAAAGCGCGCAGCGCTCTTCCGGCGGCACTTCCAGCGCGGACCTTTCGTCCCTCAGGATGTCGAATCCGCCAAACGTCTCCCGCCGTACACGGAATATCTCCGGATAATCGGCCTTCATCCGCTGCTGCGTCTCGACATCGAGCTTGCGCTGCTGCATCGGCAGAGCGAGGATCGGCGTGCGCTGGAACACCGTCAGATGTGCCGCATCCTTGCTGGCTTCCTGTACCACCTGAACGCCGCTCGCTCCGGTTCCCACGACGCCAACCCGCTTGCCCGTGAAACTGGCGCCTTCCTGGGGCCACAATCCCGTGTGAAATGATTCTCCCGCGAAGCTTTCAAGACCCTTGTAGTTCGGAATATAGGGTTTCGACGCAAAACCTGTGCAAAGGATAAAGAACCGGGCGCGCACGACGGCGCCATCGGTCGTGCGGATGACCCATTGATCGCGCGCTTCGTCGAATTCCGCCGCGCTGACGCGCGTGCCAAATCTTATGTCACGGCTGAGATCGAGTTTTTTGTCGACGTAGTGGAAGTAGCGGCGCAGCTCGTCCCAAGCCGGAAACCTCTCGGTCCAGTTCCAGTCGCGCCATAATTCCTCGATCGAAAATTCATAAATCGGGACATGAGAATCGACCCGCGCGCCAGGATAGCAGTTCCAGTACCAGATGCCCCCCATGTCGGCACCGGCCTCAAACAGGCGCACTTTGAAACCTTCTTGCCGCAAGCGGTGAAGCTGATAGATGCCATTGAATCCCGCTCCGACAATGAGGGCATCGAATACCTCGGCATCGTCATTTTTTTGCGTCTGGCCGGATTGTAGCGAACTCATGGAAACAGCTTCCCTTCCTATCCCCGCCACGAAACGGTGGATATCGTTCCGGAATTTACTTCATCAAAACCATATTCGGTCGCCGAGCAATCTTCCTCGCAGCGCCGGGAGGGGAGCTGCGTTGCCTAAGCGGGCTTTGGATCGCGAATGAGAACGGTGCCTTGGGCCGCACAACAGGCGCGGCCCTCGTTCGTCACATCTATACGAACCACCGCAGTCGATTTTGTCATCGCAATCAGTTCAGCCACTGCTGTAACCTTGCCCGACGATACCGGCGCCAGCAGATTGAGCTTGAATTCCGTCGTGGCCGCCCACTGTCCTTTCCGCATATGCGGATAGCAAACGCAGCCGAGAACATGGTCGCACATCGCAGCCAGCACCCCACCATGCATGTTTCCGATCGGCGTCAACAGCCGGTCGGAAACTTCCATCTCGGCAGTGAGCTTGCCCGGCTCGATATGCGTGATGCGGACCCCCAGAAATTCGGGCAACCCTTTCATTGAATTGCTGGCGTTTATGAAACCCTCTGCGATCTCCTGGTTGAACTCCGGCAGTTTTGCAACGATTGTCATTTCGTTTTCTCCGAACCTTCAATAAATGATCCCCAGGGCGCGCAGCCGAGGCTTACAGATAGGCGTTTGCACTGCTCAACGAGCTCTCGGCGCTTTTCACGAGATCGGCCATGACTTCCGCAGCCGGCTTTACCTTGTGAATGAGGCCCATGCCCTGCCCTGCGAAACCGGGAGCGATGTCTTTCCGCTTTACCGCCGCCGCCGCCGCCAGAACCGGCATCGCAACCATGGGCTGGAAGGGCATGGGCAACGGCTCCAGACCCGCCTCGACAAAAGCCTCGGACCACTTGTTGCGAATGATCCGGGCCGGCTTTCCGGTGACCGTTCGCGAAACAAGTGTGTCACCGTCACCCGACTCGACGATCGCTTCCTTCTGGAAGTCCTCGATGCCCGCCTCGTCGGTCGCGAGAAACGCCGTACCGATCCAGGCACCTTCGGCGCCGAGCATCATTGCAGCCGCGATCCCGCGCCCGTCGGAAATGCCGCCCGCGCCGAGCACGGGAATGCGACCCGCAACCGCATCGACAACCTGCGGGATGAGCGCCATCGTTCCGATGGGCGAGTTATGCCCGCCCCCGTCATGACCTTGCGCAACGATCAGATCGATGCCGGAATTGACCACCTGCAGGGCATGCTTTACGGCGCCGACGACTGCCATCACCTTGGTGCCGTTGGCGTGGAGCCGATCAAGCCAGGGTCCCGGATTGCCGAGACCCGCCGCATAGACAGGAACCCGTTCCTCAACAACGACTTCCATTTGCGCTTCGAAGAATTCTTTCGAAAACAACGGCGCGCTCGATTTGGACGACCGGTGAGCTTCCTCGGATTCCCGCGCCCTGGATTTCAGCGGCGGTATGTTTTCCTTCTTCAGAAAATCTTGCGCGAATTTTTGGTACTCAGGCAGCAGATCCATCGGAGACGGACCCGCCTTGCCTTTGTAGGCTTCCCTGCGCACGGAGGCTGGCAGCAGGGTGTCTACACCAAATGGTTTGTCCGTCAACGATCGCGTTTCCCGAATCCATTCGCGCAGCTGATCGGGAGAACAAGCAGCCGCACCAAGCACACCGAGGCCACCCGCATTCGATACCGCCGCCGCAAGCCGTGGAACGCTCGCACCGCCCATACCGGCCAGCAAAATCGGGTATTTGATTCCCAGAATATCACATACTCGGCTATGCAGAGTCATAGCTAACCTCCCATGGGCGACTTCATCGGCCGCGTTATTTATGATCATAAATTAGCGACGCCCAAGGACCGGCGCAAGTGCCGCAAAAAACGACATCGAAATCGCTAGCACTCGCCTAGCGTTTCCGTCGGGGAACCCGCGGCACGCTCAGGTCGTCCACATCCTGCCAACGCACGATCTTGGACATGATGTCGGGATGACGAGATTCCAGATACTTGTCGGATCGGCTTATGAACCGGGACATTTCGGTGAAGGCGAGGTCCGGATTGCGATCTTCAATCGCCTTGAGAAGCCGTCCGTACGCCTTGATCTGATAATCACGCTCACCTTCGGTGTAAGTTATGCCGACTTCCGACGCATTCGTAATGTTGTGAAGCGAACTGATCAGAAATCCGATCAAGGGATTGCCAGACGCCCACGCAAGCACGTCGTGGAAACGCCTGTTCTCCTCCGCATAGGAGTCGCAAGATACGGACAGCGTCTTCAAAGTGGCCAATGAGGTATTCAGCTTGTCGATATCCTCATCGGACGCACGCTCCGCCGCAAGCGCCGCCATGGTCGGGCCGACCGCTTGCCTCACTTCAATCAGCGAACGGAATGTGGTGCCGAGAAACTGCAGCAGCAACGCCATTGTACTGGCAAAATCTTTCGGTCGAGGCTCCTGAACAACCGGCCCGCCGCCGGGGCCGGGCCGCAGAAAAATGATGCCCTGCAGTTCCAGAAACCTGAGCGCCTCCCGCAAAGTCGCGCGGGCCACGCCATACCGTAAGAGCATCTCCTGTTCCGGTGGCAAGCGATCTCCGACCTCGGCACCTTGCTGCTCAATGTCGTCGACAATCTGCCTCGCAACTGTGAGGGCACGCTTGCCGGACCCTTTCGGAAATCGGCCAACTCGCGAAACGGACACGCTCGCTTTCATTCGTATACCTGCATTCTTCGTTTTCAAGACCAATCGCCCCCCATCAGGGAACGGTTGGGCGAACCCGACTACAATACCATCGTCCGTGTTTGCAACATCCCATCAATTTATCATAATGGATTCCGGCTCTTAATACACATACGAAGAACATTGGAAAAAGGCGTTTGATGTCAGAAAACCGGACCTTGTTCACCCTTGTCCAAAATCTCAAAATCGCGGCGGACGCATTCGGCCCCGACCATGGGCGTCCGGTCATGCTCGCCCATGGCGGCGGACAGACACGCCATGCTTGGCAAGCCTGCGGTAAAAGGTTGGGACAAAACGGATACTACACCCTCGCCGTCGATTTGCGCGGGCACGGCGAAAGCGACTGGTCTCCGGACGGAGACTACAGAATGGAGCGTTTCGCGGAGGATCTCCTCGACATCGCGGACGGCTTCTCCGTGCCTCCGGTCCTGGTTGGCGCATCTCTGGGCGGCATCGCGGGCATGATCGCGCAGGGAGAATACGCAAAGGCCGGACGGCGCGGATTTGCGGCGCTGGTCCTCGTCGACATCACCCCTCAGATGAACATGGAGGGTGTTCAAAAAATCCTCGGATTCATGTCGTCGAATGTGGAAGAGGGCTTCGCCTCGCTTGAGGAAGCAGCCGATACGATATCGCGCTACATGCCCGGCCGGACTCGTCCCAAAAATCTGAGCGGACTGGCGAAGAACCTTCGCCTCAGGGAAAACGGCCGCTACTACTGGCATTGGGATCCGCGTTTCGTCACCGGCACGCAAAAGCCGCAAGGCAGCCGCGAACCCGAACGCCTCCAAATGGCGGCACGTTCCCTGAAAATACCGACGCTCCTTGTCCGCGGCCGCGACAGCGACCTCGTGACGGTCGAAGCGGCGCGGCAATTCGCCGAGATCGTTCCTCATTCCGAGTTTATCGATGTCGCAAATGCGGGCCATATGGTAGCGGGCGACAAGAACGACATATTTACAAGCGCCGTTCTGGATTTTCTGACGCGAATGGCACCTGCCGCGAGCGCATCGTAGCCCCAGCCCGGACGTATTCATTCACGCCTGTACGTCTTCGACAGATGAAGACAAGCCAGACAAATTAAGATCGAGAAGAGGAAGGGAGAAAGCCGATGTCGAATCTGGTTCGTCGCAAGGACAGCGGGCGTATTTGTACGCTGACGCTCAACCGTCCGGAAACCTTGAACGCGCTCAATGTCCCGCTGTTCGAGGAATTGCGCAGGCATGTGGATGCGCTTCGTGGACAGGTTCACGAGGTGGCATGCGTCATCATCACGGGCGCGGGCAAGGCTTTTTCAGCCGGCCACGATCTGAAGGACATCCAGAAGGGCGAACGCCCGCCGGAGCCGCATTTCCAGGCGAAGACCATTCAGGCGCTGGCCGAACTGCCGCAACCGGTCGTCGCCTGCATCCGCGGGCATTGCTATACTGGCGGACTGGAGCTTGCGCTCGCGGCAGATATCATCATCGCCGCGCGCTCCGCCAGGTTCGGCGACACGCATAGCAAGTGGGGACTGAGCCCGCTCTGGGGCATGACGCAAAGACTGCCGCGTCGCGTCGGGCTGTCGAAGGCCAAGCAGATGATGTTTACCTCCGATATTTTCGCGGCGGAGGCGGCGGAGCGTATGGGGCTGGTCGACATTTGTGTCGACGATGTCGAACTGGAACAGGCGACAAATGACCTTGCTCAGCGTATCGCCGCCAATTCAACCTACAGCAATCAGGTCAACAAAAGTCTGCTGGGCGCGACCGACGGCATGACCGCCCAGGCGGGGCTGGCCTACGAACTCGCGCATAGCCCCGGTGCCTGCTACGACGCGCGCGAACGGGTCGCCTCATTCGGAAAAAAATGACGGCGGGCCACGCGCCGCGCTGCCTTCGACCTCCTTCGATCTTATGTGGCGGGTGGAAGTTTTCCACCCGCCCCCCCAGGTTCAGCCCGGGATTCTTACCGGCAAGGCCTCATAGCCCTTGATGAAGTTGGAAAAGACCCGCTTTGGTTCGCCGACCACTTCGATCGGCTTGTCGGGCCAGCGCTTCAGGATTTCTTCCCAGACAATGCGGAGTTGCATTTCCGCCAAGCGGTTGCCGACGCAGCGATGAATGCCGAAGCCGAAGGAGAGATGCTGACGCGGCCTTGCACGATCGATGATGAAACGGTTCGGCTCGTCGATGGCCTCCTCGTCCCGGTTGCCCGAGACGTACCACATGACAACCCTGTCACCCTTCTTGATCCGCTTGCCGGCCAACTCGGTATCCTGTAGCGCGGTGCGGCGCATGTGGGTGAGCGGCGTCTGCCAGCGGATGATTTCCGGTATCATGGTTTCAACGAGCGCCGGATTTTCGCGCAGCTTCCTGTACTGATCCGGGTTCTCGTGGAGCGCGAGCAAGCCGCCGGTGAGCGAATTGCGGGTCGTGTCGTTACCGCCGACGATCAGCAGAATGACATTTCCCAAATACTCCGCCGGACTCATGTTCCTGGTGGACTCACCCTGGGCCAGCATGGTGATGAGATCGCCGCCCGGTTCAGTTGCGTTCACGCGCTGATTCCACAACTCGGTAAAATAGGCGGCGCATTCGAGAAGCTCTGCCTCGCGAGCTGCCTCGCCTTCCGGTGTCTTGAAGGCTTCCTCCGAGGTTGCGACGTCGGACCAGCGGGTGAGTTTCCGGCGCTCTTCCCAAGGGAAGTCGAACAGGGTGGCGAGCATCTGCGTCGTCAGCTCAATCGACACGCGATCGACCCAGTTGAACGTCTCGTTCACCGGAAGCGAATCGAGAATCTTGCCGGCGCGCTCGCGGATCGTGCCTTCGAGTTTGGCCAAATTGGCCGGAGCGACGATCGGGCTCACCACCTTCCGCTGCGCGTCATGCTTCGGAGGGTCCATTGCGATGAACATCGGAAGCTTCAGACCCGCATTATTGTCGCGAATCGTAATTCCCCCCTGCTCGACGTCGGACGAATAGACGCCATGATTGGTCTCGACATGCATGATGTCCTTGTATTTTGTCACGGACCAGAAAGGTCCATAAGCGCTTTCCGCACAATAATGCACGGGATCCTCGCGACGCAGCCTTTCGAAATACGGCCACATCCGATTGGACCTGAAGAGCTCCGGATCGCTGACATTGAGTTTGTCGAGCGGAATGGCATATGGATCGTCCAAGGACTGGACGCGTTCGGCTACGTTCATGCTGCTCATGATCTTATCCTCGTTTGTGGACGAATATTCACCGGCGCAACCACCATTGAGCCAACCCCGACCCTCTTGGTGCGGCCAGCCATATAGGTGAGGAACTGCGCCACGTTCGGGCACATGGCCGCCCATATGGAATCGAAGCCAAGCGGCTCGGCCATGCCGGCCATCGCAATTTCATGGGCGTAGACCTCCTGGTCGGTATAACCGCCAGCGAGGTTCTGAAAGAACGTGCTCATGCCGACATGCATGGGAATCTCCTTTTTGTTCAATTCCGCTTCACGCGGTGTCGATCCCCAGCGTCTTTTTTATCGACCGGTGGAAGTATGCAAGAGCCGGCTCGTTGGCGCCGAAAGTCACAAAATCTTGTGCACCCGAGTGAAAATCACGCTGGATATTTTCCGCCAGCGGAAAATCTTCCTGCTGCACGGTCGCCATCAGCAAGTCCATGTTCTTGGCCCAGTACTTCCTGGCCTTGTCGGTCACGGCGGGTTCGGGCGTATAGAGAGAGACGTGCATTTTTGATTCATCCACGCTGTCGCCCGGATAAACCCTCCACGTCTCCAGATGATCGCCCTGCATGATGAAGACCGTATTCGGAAAGAGCACGTATACAAGCGCGGAGTGGCGGACCAGATCCCACTCGCTTTCCGGCCTCTGGCGCAACGCGTCGATCGTCTTGCGGGCGCCAATCATGCGCAGATTTCGTGCCATGCCGTCGAACGTGCCGAGGTTCGAGTGCAGGATCGGCGCGATCGTATTCTTGTGAAGTGTGCTCAGATGGTAGGTTTCGAGAAACGTGTCGATCACGAGCTTCCAGTTGAGGCGGGCCCGGAGCACGCGTGTCTCGTAGTGGCTGTAACTCGCAAGGCCGAACGCGACGAGATCGTCCGCCATCCCCGCAAGGTGGCCGTCGATGTCGATCAACCCGCCGGGCGTCGGCATGACCCAGATCATGCCGTATTTCTCCACCACCGGCAGAGGCCGCAAGCCGTTGCTCGTCTTGTCGACGCTCTCGAAGCCCTGCTCGAACGGTATCGACCTCAGCCTGCCGCTCCGGTCGTAGGTCCATGCGTGATAGGGACAACTGAACACGGTCTTGCCGCTGCCGCAGCCCGACGCAACGCGCGCGCCACGGTGGCGGCAGACATTGATGAAGGCATTGACCTGCCCCGCTTCATTCCGCACCACCAGGATCGGAACGCCCGAAAAATCGTCGGTTACATAGTCGCCGGGATTGGGCAATTCGCAGCTCAATCCGATCAGGAGTGGCTCATGCCGGAACAGCATCTCCCGTTCTCGGCCAGCCTGATCCGGACTGGTGTAGTCACTGACATGATGACGATACACGGCATCGCCCATCGCGGTCTCACCCGCGTCGAGATAGCCGAAGATCTTCCGCAACTGCTCGACCTGGGCTTCGTGTTTCATGATCGCACTTCTCCCGAACAGGTCCCTTGATTATCCGTCAGCGGAATAATGGCTCCCGGCGCTCCCGGAACGCCGCCAGACCTTCCGAAACATTTTCGCCCATCAGCGCGTCCACGACTGCGCTCCGTTCCATATCCAGACCTTCCTGAAGCGATCCGTCGAGTCCGTTTCTGCAAAGCTGTTTCATGGCGGCAAGACCGCCCGGATTCTTTTTGGCGAGGTCGGCACAATAGGCTTCCGCCATGCCGGCAAGCGCGCTGTCGTCAGCGATATGATTCACAAGCCCCCAGGCCAGCGCCTCGTCTGCCTTGAGCCAGCGGCCGCTGAACATCAGATCAAGGGCACGCCGCGAACCGACGATGCGCGCGAGACGCTGCGTGCCGCCCCAACCCGGCACGAGCCCGTAGCGGGCATGCTGGCATCCCATCTGCGCCGACTGCCCCGCAAAAACCACGTCACATGCCATCATCAATTCCAGCCCGCCCGCAAGACACAGACCGTTCACCGCGGCGACAATCGGCAGAGGCGAGACCTCAAGACGGCGCAGGACGCGATGACCGCCCGTGATAAACGCTTCCAGCCGACCCCGCTCCCTGCGAGCGTCGAGGACCTCGTCAAGATCGGCACCGGTGCAGAAGTGCTTGCCACGCGCAAGCAACAGAACGGCACGAACCTTCCTGTCTCCCTCGAACATTGCGAGAGCCTCGTCGAGACCGGCCATGACAACCGACGAGAGGCAATTGAACTTGTCAGGCCTGTTGAGCGCCACGATTCCGACGCCGTCTCGCATCTCGGTCTGGACCGGGGCTTCCGGGGCGCTCGTCATATCGCCTCCCTCACGCATAAGGCACGGCCACCCGGCCGACTTTCTCGCGCGAAATGATCATCTTCTGGATTTGCTCGGTGCCGTCGCCGATCTGAAGCCCCATCACGTCGCGCAATCTCTGCTGATGAGGCAGATCAGTGCTGTAACCGCCATGTCCGTGCGTGAGCAGGCAACGGTGGATGACCTGGAAAGCCGTCTTGGGTGCCCACCATTTGCACATCGCGGCTTCGGCGGTATGCGGCAAATCATTGTCGCGGAGCCAAAGCGTCTTGTAGCAAAGCAGACGCGCCGCCTCGAGCAGCGTCTGGGCTTCGGCCAGCGGTTCCGTGACACCCTGATATTTGGCCAGCGGATTGCCGAAGGCAACGCGCTCCGTCACATACTTCCAGGTCTCTTCCAGCGATGCGAAGGCCGGAGCCAGACATTGCAGGCCGATCAGCGCGCGGGAATAATCGAACCCCTGCATGACCTTCCGGAAACCTTCGCCCTCCGGGCCGACCATGTAGCGCGACGACACCTTAACATTGTCGAAGAATACCGAACCGCGGCCGACCGCTTTCGAACCTACATCATCGAAGCTCGAACAGGTGATACCCGGCGCGTCGAGCGGCACCAGAAAAGCCGACACACCGCCAGCGCCCGGATTGCTTTCATCCGTGCGCGCGAGCACAAGAATGTAATCAGCCTGCTCGGCCATCGAGATCGAGGTTTTCTCGCCCGACAGGACGTAGCCGTCGCCATCGGCGCGCGCTTTCGTCTGCAGATGCGCTGCGTCGGAGCCGCCTCGCGGCTCCGTCAGACCGAGCGCGACGATCGCCTCGCCCGAGCAAATCTTCGGAACGATTTCATCGGCGACTTCAGGCCTTGCATGCGCGGCGACGATCGATCCCATCAGCGAAGCCAGGAGCTGGACATAACCGACACTAATGTCGCCGCGTGATATTTCCTCGATAATAATGCCGGTCGTAACGCTATCGAGTCCCGGCGCCCCGAATTTTTCGGGCAAATCGGCGCCGACGAGGCCAAGCTCACCCATATCCCGGACGAGCTGTCGATCGATCGCTCCGGCGGCTTCGCGCACCTTGTAGGCGGGCGCGAGCCGCTCGCGCGCAAATCGTGCGGCGGTATCTCGAATGGCTCCCTGGTCGGACGTAAAGGCAAAGTCCAAGATACCACCTACTTCATATGCTTGCGGAATTCCGGCTTACGCTTTTCATTGAGCGCGTTGACGCCCTCTTTCGACTCCGCCGAGTTGTAGTAGAGGCGGAGCGCCTGCATGCCAAGACCGCCAATGCCGCGAATATTATCGCTGTCGGCGTTGAACGATTTCTTGGCAATCGCAATCGCCGTCGGGCTACGCTCGACAAGCTCGGCGCACCAGGCATCCACTTCCTCATCCAGCTTGTCGTCGGGAACGACCGCATTGGCGAGACCCATCGCCAGCGCCTCGCGCGCCGGATAACGCCGGCACATGTACCAGATTTCGCGCGCCTTCTTCTCCCCGACCACGCGGGCGAGATAGGCGGTGCCGAAGCCGGGATCGACGGAGCCCATCTTGGGACCCACCTGGCCGAAGATTGCGCTCTCGCCCGCAATCGTCATGTCGCACAACGTCGCCAGCACATTGCCGCCGCCGATGGCGTAGCCCCGCACCTTCGCGATCACCGGCTTGGGCACGTCGCGAATGACCGTGTGCAGTTCCTCGACCGGCATGCCGATGGTTCCGCGCGTCTCGCCGTCGCCATAGGAACCGTCATGATCCGATTGATCGCCGCCGGTGCAAAACGCCTTGTTGCCCGCGCCAGTCAGCACGATCGCACCGATCTCCTCGCTCCAGCCCGCCTTCAGAAAAGCGTCGATCAGTTCGACGCAGGTGCGGGGGCGGAACGCGTTATAGACCTTCGGACGATTGATGGTGATGGTCGCAACGCCATTTTTCTCATCATACAGAATGTCTTCGTAGTCCATGAAAATCCCCCGTCAACCGTGCATTGAGAGACCGCCCGAGACGCTGATCGTCTGGCCGGTAATGAAACTTGCATCGTCGCTCAGAAAGAATGCGACCATGCCCGGATAATCGTCCGGTTGCGCCAGGCGGCGCATCGGGATCGCCTTGGTGAGCGCTTCGGTCAGACGTCCGCCGCCCGACGCATCCACGGAGGCGAGCAGCGGCGTGTCCGTCGGCCCCGGACAGATCGTATTGAAGGTGACGCCCTTCCGGGCGAACTCGCGCGCCATCGTCTTCATGAAGGCGATGACGCCGCCCTTGGCCGCGGAATAGACGGCCTCGCCAGACGAACCCACACGGCCCGCATCCGACGAAATGCTGACGACCCGACCGGCACCCTGCTCGGCAAGCCGACGCGCAACGACATGAGTGAGATTGAGCGGCCCGTAAAGATTGATGTCGATCACCTTTTTCCAGAAATCAGGCTCTGTCTGGATAAAAGGCTTCGCCTCGTCCCAACCGGCATTGTTCACCAGTCCATAAACCTGACCGGCCGCCTTTTCGAACGCATCGACTGCCCGCGCCACTGCCGCATAGTCGGTGATGTCGACCTTATAGGCCCAAGCCTCTCCACCCTTCTGGCGAATTTCGGCGGCGGCGGCCTCGGCACCCTTCTCGTTCATGTCGAAAATGGCGACCCTGGCACTCTCTTCGCCAAGCCTGAGCCCAATCGCCTTTCCGATACCGCTTGCGCCGCCGGTAACGATGACCGGCTTCTGATCGAGTCCTCGCATGTTAGTCGCCTCCCTCGCTGCACCGCTTCAGACACATTTTTAACTTTGCCATAGCAATGGCGGCACACTTTTTCTAATACTAGTTCGATTTTCGAGGGAGGTGCAACATGTTTCGAACGTACATTAGATTTACGGTCGGCACCGCCAAACAGGCGGCGAGGGGGCGTTTGTGACGAGCGAGCAAAGCAAATCCGACATCAGCCGCGCGAGAATACTGGACGCCGCCGCCAAGATGTTTCGGCAAAAAGGCTACGCGGCGACGACCCTGATCGAAATCGCGAGAGCCGCCGGCATGCAGGCGGGCAGCCTCTATTACCATTTCGGTTCGAAGGACGAACTCCTCGAGGAAGTTCTCGACATAGGCATGAGGCGGGTTCACGAAGCCGTCGAGGAGAGCCAGGAACGTCTGCCTGCGGATTCATCGCACCGCGACCGAATTCGCGTCGCCGTCGAGGCGCATCTCACCACACTTCTGAAGCATGACGATTACACATCCGCCAATATCCGCATTTTCGGACAGGTCCCCGAAGAGGTGCAACAGCATCACATCAGGCAGCGCGACGCCTATGCCGAACTCTGGCGGCGCATTCTCACCAAGGCGCAGAAATCGGGCGCATTGCGCAGCGACGTCGATCTCGGCCTCGTACGCATGCTGCTGATGGGCGCCCTTAACTGGTCGGTCGAATGGTACCAGCCCGGCAGGACGTCCATTCAGACGATAGCCGACCATATGTGCCTGATGCTGTTCAGCGGAATCGGGATCGAAGAACCCATACGAAGCGGGGAAAACCAAACGGTCGCGTGACCGAAAACATTCGAGGAAGACGCACATGGAAGTCCACAAGACTCACTTCGGATTTTCCGATGAAGAACTGAAAGCACTGCCCACGGTTTATCGCGCCGATCTTTTTTTCGGGGAAAACGGTCGTCGTTTCCGGCGGCGGAAGCGGTTTCGGCAAGGCGATCGCCTGTCTTCTGGCGCGACTGGGCGCGAACGTCGCCATATGCGGGCGCAACGAAGAAAAACTTGCCGCGACGGTTCCTCTTCTGGAAAGCATCGGCGCGCAGGTCTTCAGTCGGCCCCTGACCATACGCGATCCGGATCAGGTCGACGGTTTTATTGAAGCGGTCTGGGATAAATTCGGCGCACTCGACCTTCTCGTGAACAATGCCGGCGGCCAGTTTCCGCAAATGGCCCTCGACTTCAAGGTCAAGGGATGGAACGCCGTCATCGACACCAATCTCAACGGCACCTGGTACATGATGCAAAGCGCCGCGCGGCAGTGGGTCGATAGAAAGACCCCCGGCTCGATCGTGAACATTATCGCCGACATATGGCGCGGAATGCCAGGCATCGCGCACACATGCGCAGCACGCGCCGGCGTTGCCTACCTGTCAAAATCGGTGGCCGTCGAATGGGCACCGCATCGCATCCGTGTCAACTGCGTCGCACCGGGCGTCTGCGAAACGAGCGGCTTCGTGCAATATCCGCCCGAAGGTCTCAAGACCTATCCTGGCGCAAATCCGATGTTGCGTGTCGGCGATGCCCATGACATCGCTGAGGCTGTCGTCTATCTCGCCTCGCCGGGCGCCAAGTTCATTACCGGCGAGGTATTGACGGTCGATGGCGGCGAGCAGCTCTGGGGTGACCCGTGGCCCCCTGGACGACCGGATTATTTCGAGCCAAAGAACACCTGAAGTTCAAGCCCGCCTGCGAGGGGAGGGTTACCGATGTTCGATCCAGTTCTGACCAGGAAGCGTGTCGAGGCGATGAACGCCGGCGGCTTCTGGCCCGGCAAGACGGCCGCCGGCTACCTCGACGGTTGCATCGCCGAAATGCCGGACAAGACGGCCGTCGTCGACTTCAACTCCATGACGAATGAGGCCACCCGCCTCAGCTACCGCGATTTCGGCAAGATTGTCGAACGTATCGCGGTCGGCCTCGCGGAACTCGGCGTGGAGAAAGGCGATGTTGTTTCCTGCCAATTGCCGAACTGGTGGCAATTCACCGCGCTGCATCTGGCTTGCGTACGGATCGGCGCCGTGACCAATCCATTGATGCCGATTTTTCGCGAGCGCGAATTGTCCTTCATGCTTGGCCTTGCGGAAAGCAAGGTACTCGTCATCCCGCGCGCCTTTCGCAGCTTCGATTACCCTGCCATGGTGGCCAACATCCGGGCCGACCTGCCGCAGCTGAAGTATGTGCTCGTCATCGGCGGCGACGGCGAAACCAGCTTTGAGAAAGTCCTTCTTGATACGCCGTGGGAGCAGCGGCGCGACGCCGGCCGTCTCTTCGCGACGCGGCGACCCGATCCCGACGACGTAACGCAATTGATGTATACGTCCGGCACGACCGGCGAACCGAAAGGCGTCATGCATACGTCGAATACGCTGCTCTCCAATATCCTCATCTGCGCCGAGCGCCTCGGGCTCGGCGCGGACGACGTGATGTTCATGGCGTCGCCGATGGCACACCAGACAGGCTTCATGTACGGGCTGTTGATGCCCGTTCTGGCCGGAGCGACCGCCATTCTGCAGGATGTATGGGAACCGAAGCGCGCCTCCGCGTCGATCTCCCGCGAAGGAATCACCTTCACCATGGCGTCCACGCCGTTCCTGTCCGATCTGACCGAAACGGTGGCGGCGGACGGGGGCGACGTATCCCGTTTGCGCATCTTCCTGGTGGCAGGCGCACCCATCCCCCGCGCGCTAGTCGAGCGGGCGCGGCAAATCCTCGGAACAAATATCGTGTCGGCCTGGGGCATGACCGAGAACGGCCTGGTGACAACGACATGCCTCGACGATCCGGAGGACAAGGCGATCAATACTGACGGACGCGCGCTGCCAGGCATGGAAGTCCGGGTGGTCGACAGCGGGAACAGCCCCCTGCCCGCCGGCGAGGAGGGCATGCTCAAGGCTCGCGCCTGTTCGACTTTTGTTGGCTATCTCAAAAGACCGGAGTGGTACAATCACGACGCGGAAGGCTGGTTCGATACAGGCGACCTCGCGCGGGTCGACGGCCAAGGCTATATCCGGCTGACCGGACGCTCCAAGGACATCATCATCCGCGGCGGCGAGAATATCCCCGTGGTCGAGATCGAAGGCCTTCTCTTCCGTCATCCCGACATTCAGGATGTAGCGATTATCGGCGTACCGGATGAACGGCTGGGCGAACGGGCATGTGCATTCATCGTGCCGAAGCCCGGCCGCGAGGTTGGCTTGCGCGAGGTGGTCGCCTTCCTCGAAGAGCACAGGGTCGCGCGGCAATACCTGCCGGAACGGGCGGAAATCGTCGGCGAACTGCCTCGAACACCGAGCGGCAAGGTGCAGAAGTTCAAGTTGCGCGAGATCGCCGTCGCCCTGTCGGCATGACATTCCGCAGGCAGCCGGTGGCGGAAGGCCGGCAACAGGCGTGTGACGGACTGTTCGGAAAGTTGGCGACACCGCGTCGCCGCCCAATGAATGCAACCTGACAATCCACGGGAATATGCTTATAATGATTTAATGGGAGAGAGTCGGCTAACCGGCACCCCCTATGTCACGCATTCGCAGGCTTCTGGAAACGCAATGGAGACGCCGTCATGAGTGAATCCCTGGGTGCCGATCGAGACAAGCCGATTGCGGACGCCTACGCGATCCCGCTTGAGAAGATCGATGTCAGCAATCCGGAGCTCTTCAGGGCGAATGCGATCTGGCCGTATTTCGAGCGGTTGCGCCGCGAAGATCCGGTCCATTACTGCAAGGAAAGCGAATACGGCTCGTTCTGGTCGGTGACAAAATACAAAGACATCATGCATGTCGACACCAACCACGGCATCTATTCGTCTGAAGCGACCCTGGGCGGCGTCGCCCTCCGCAATCAGGAAGAAGGTTTCTTCCTGCCCATGTTCATCATGATGGACCCGCCGAAGCACGACGCGCAGCGCAAGGTTGTGAGCCCGATCGTCGCACCCGGCAATCTGGCGAAACTCGAAAGCACGATCCGCGAGCGCGCCGGCAAAATTCTCGATTCCCTGCCCATCAATGAAACCTTTGACTGGGTGGATCGCGTGTCGATCGAACTGACAACGCAGATGCTCGCCACTCTTTTCGATTTCCCCTGGGAAGAACGCCGGAAGCTCACCCGCTGGTCGGATGTCGCCACCGCAGGCACCGCCTTCGGCGATGAGGAGGCAGAGAAGGCTCGCAGGAATGAATTGCGCGATTGCGCCGCCTACTTCACCGAGTTGTGGAATCAGCGTGTCAACGCGACCGAGCCGGGAAACGATCTCATCACCATGCTGGCTCAGGGCGAAGCGACGAAAAACATGGGGCCAATGGAGTATCTGGGAAATATTCTCCTCCTGATCGTCGGCGGCAACGACACGACCCGCAACTCGATCACCGGTGGCCTTCTGGCCCTGAACGAGAACCCGGTTCAATACAAGAAGCTGCGGGACAACCCATCGCTCGTCGAATCCATGGTCCCCGAAATCATCCGTTGGCAGACACCCTTGTCGCATATGCGCCGCACCGCGCTTCAGGATACGGAGCTTGGCGGCAAGCAGATCAAGAAAGGCGACAAAGTCGTCATGTGGTACGTCTCGGGCAACCGGGACGAGGAGGCAATCGAAAACGCCAACAGCTTCATCATTGACCGCAAGCATCCACGACAGCATCTATCCTTCGGCTTCGGTATCCATCGCTGCGTCGGCAACCGGCTGGCGGAAATGCAGCTCCGCGTCGTCTGGGAAGAAATCCTGAAACGCTGGCCCGACAAGCCGATCGAAGTGGTCGGCGAACCGACGCGGGTTTTTTCAAATCTGATCAAGGGTTACTCGAGCATGCCGGTCAGAATTCCAGGCTGATGCAAAACACCGGGACGCATTTCCGGGCATCAGTCACAGGATGTCGCGGGCGGGGCCGTGTCGCCGCCGCTACCTGCAAGGAGAGGGCATGCGAAAAATAGGACTCGGCATGTGCTGGAACGACCTCACCGCCGGTGAGGAATTCCGCACCATCGGCCGGACGATCACCGAAACCGACCTGGTCAATTTCATCAACACGACAGGCATGGTGGAAGTGCTCTTCACCGATATCGAATATCTCAAGGCCCATGGCCCCATGAACGGCCGTGTGGTGCCCGGCGCGCTGGTCTATTGCATGGCCGAAGGTTTGCTCGTCCAGTCGATGATGCAGGAGACGGGCCTCGCCTTCCTGCACATGGAGTTCAACGTCAAGGGACCTACCTTTGTCGGCGACACAATTCATGTGGAATGCAAAGTGCTTCAGGCGCGACCGACATCCAGGGGGCGCGGTCTGGTGCGCACCCGCAACCGGATCGTGACCCAACGGAACGAAACGGTGATCGAATATACGCCGTTGCGAATGATGGCCGGCCGGTTCGACGCCTCCCGAACATAAAATACGGCATACGGCCGTCAGCGTTCCTCGGGAAATCCTCGGCCGCGGCAAGAGAGGCCGCCGTGCGCATGGCGCTCAGCATCATCGCCGGATCGGTGGTGCCCTTGCCCGCAATGTCATAGGCCGTTCCATGCGCGACCGTCACATGCAGGTAGGACAGCTCGATGATGATGGCGCAATTGCCGGAAAAGCCCCATGTCTTGACCGCGATGTGTCCCTGATCGTGATACATGGCGAGGACGATGTCGTATCGGCCGCCACGAAATCAGGGCTGATGATTTCGCAAACGCGCCGGAGCGGAATATGGTCGGTCAGATGCGCGACGCGGAGCGGCCCGGTCAGTAGAACAAGATAGCTTTCGCCGGGCGAGAAACACCCAGTTGCGCTCGAAGATGTGTTTCATCTCGAGATCGAACAACTCGGGATCGGTGAATATGGCGCGATCGAGCATGAAGCGCCCGGTCGACATGTCCTCGAAAAGCCAAGAATCGAGCCTGTGGCGAATGCGATCGAGTGGGTTGCTCACACCGGATGCACGCATTGCGCTTCCTTCCTCGCCGTTTGGCCAGCCACGAGACTGACACACGATTATTTTCCTGCCCAGCGACAAACCGGCTTCGACCCTCAACAAATCCGGAGTCCATCGCATCGCAAGGTGTCACATGGTCGTGTAGCCTCCGTCGACGACAACCTCGGAGCCGGTCATGTAGGACGACTCGTCGGATGCCAGAAACAGGACCGCATAGGAAACCTCGACGGGTTCGGCCGGCCGGCCGATGAGCGTGGCGCTCAGGACCTGTTTGGCGACATCCGCATCGCCGAGGAGATCCTTTGTCATATTCGTGCGAATGATTCCGGGGTGCACGGAATTCACGCGAATCTTGAAAGGCGCATAATCCACAGCCGTCGATTTCGTCAGCAAGCGAACGGCGCCCTTCGATGCCTGATACGCCGCCGTGGCGGGCGCACCGATCAGTCCGTAGATCGAGGAAATATTGACGATCGAACCGCCGCCAGCCGCCTTCATCGCGGGTAATATATATTTCGTGCCATAGAATACGCTTTTTACATTGACGTCGAAAACACGTGCGAAGTCTTCATTCGAGGTGTCTTGCACAGCAGAAAAAACGAGAATACCGGCATTGTTCACGAGGATGTCGACGCGTCCGAAAGTGGACTTCGCCTGCTGTGAAATCCGCTCCCAATCCGGGACGCTCGACACATCGTGCCTGAAAAATCGCGCCTGCCCACCGTTATCGTTAATCTCCTCGACCACGGCTTTGCCGCCCTTCTCGTCCATGTCGGTAACGATCAGCGTTGCGCCTTCGCGCGCAAGCAGCAAGGCGTGGGAACGCCCCATGCCATTGGCGCCGCCCGTCACAAGGGCGATTTTTCCGTCTACCCGTCCCATCCAGTCCTCCCGTTGCGAGTGCGGCGGCCGCATCCGGCGCCGTCACTCAAACCGCCGTCTACGCAACCCCGAGCTCGCGTTTCGCGAAATCGGTAACGCTCTTGTAGTCGGCCTTGCCGTTCGGCGCGCGAAGAGGCACGGCGCCCACCAGGATGCGCTTGGGCGTTTTGTAGCCGGCGAGGTGCGAGCGGACGTGCTTGCGCAAATCCTCTTCGTCAAACTTCGCGCCGTTCGCCAGCGTGACGATGCCGGTGACCGCCTGACCCCATTTCTGATCGGGCACGCCGACAACAAGTGCGTCCTCCACGGATGGGTGAGTCTTCAGAACTTCCTCGACCTCCTCCGGGTAGACCTTCTCGCCCGCGGTGTTAATGCAAACGCTGCCGCGTCCCAGCAATGTCAGGCTGCCGTCCTTTTCCACAACGCACCAATCGCCGGGAATGGAATAGCGTTCGCCGCCAATGGTCTTGAATGTCTTGGCCGTCTTTTGCGGATCCTTGTAGTAGCCAACGGGAATCGGTCCCCCTAGGGCGATGATGCCCGGCTTGCCGCTGCCTGGTTCGACCGGCTGATCGTTTTCATCGAACACGCGGCACCGGCCGCCGATCTGGAACTTGGCGGTCTTGACCTCGCCGGCGCCCGTCATGATCGAACTGCCGAAACCGAGTCCCTCCGAGGCACCGAAAGAATCCATCAGAATGACATTCGGCAAATGCCTGAGCAGACCACGCTTCACTTCCGCGCTCCACATAACGCCGGAAGAAATGATCGAGACGACGCTGGCCAGGTTGTATTTGCCAGGCGCCTCGTCGAGCGCCGCCAGCATCGGCCGGGCGAAAGCGTCGCCGACAATCGCCAGCGAATTGACACCACGGCGCGAAACCGCCGTCCAGAGTTCATGCGCGTCGAGGGTCGGGCTCTCCAGCGTGACGATGCAGCCGCCGCTCATCATATTGCCTATAGCCGTAATGAAGCCGGTGCCGTGCATCAGCGGGCAGGCAGGCATCGATACGGGCCCTGGACCGGAAGCCGCGATAAACTCAACCAACTCGGGAAGTGTCTCGGGGATCGGCCCCAGCGCCCGAAGCGTCGTCAGCTGAGCTTCGCGCATGTCGTTGTGCCGCCACATCACGCCCTTGGGCATGCCCGTCGTGCCGCCCGTATAGATGAACAGCAAATCGTCCGGAGACCGCTCGATGCCGAGCGGCGCGCCATCTCCGCCAGTGACGATCTTTTCGTAATTTTCCGCGAAGGGCGCGGCGGATCCGTCTTCGTTCACTTCAATGAAAGTGGCGACTTTTGTAAGCCGGTCTTTCAGTTCGACGATGATGTCCCGGAACTCGGAACCGTAAACGACCGTTTGCGCGTCGGAGTCATTGAAGATGTAGAAAACTTCGTCCGCCTTGTAGCGGTAGTTGATGTTGACATGGACAAGACGGCTCTTGAAACAGGCCGCCATGGTCTCGACATATTCGGGCCGGTTTCGCATATAGAACGCGACCTTGTCGCCGGGCCTGGCACCGCGTGCGATCAGCGCCCGCCCGAGATTGTTGGACCTCCGTGTCGTTTCCGCCCATGTGATCACCCGATCGCCATGAATGAGAGCGGGCGCTTCCTGCGGTAAAACCGCCGAGATACTGTCGAGAATGTCACCGAAATTCCAAGCCATATGATCCTCCCTGAAAAATCCGGTCTTCGGGGGTCGGCTTTTTTTGCGATCACGCCGTTCCGTCCTTAACCGTCCGTTGCCTCAACCGACCCGTCGCCGGACGTTCCGGCAAGCCGTCAAGCACGCCGGAATGCCGTTCATCGAAAATCCCGCATCATACGGGTGTGAACACCGGCAGCGCGTATCCCTCGCCGGCCTCGGTAAATTTGACCCTGACTTTCTGTCCGATGCGAATCTTGTCGATTTCGCAATCGACGATATTCGTGAGCATCGAAACCCCTTCATCAAGCTCAACATAGGCAATGACATAAGGAGGCTTGGCTTGCCGCGTGACCGAATAGCTGTAGATAACGCCATTGCCCGAAGCCTCGACGAACGCTGTGTCCTCCGAGAAGCAATGCGGGCAAATCGTCCGCGGATAGTAATGCGCCTTGCCGCAGGCGTTGCAAACCCGGATCAGGAGTTGTCCCTTGGCGGCACCTTCCCAATAGGGCTTGCTCTCGGAATTGACCACAAGATCGATCTTTTTTTGGTCGGTGTTCATGCGTCTTCATTTCCCAGAATAACGGTTGCGCTGCCCATCCGCGATCCCAGAAGCCCGCCGGTTCCATGCGCCAGCGCAATATCGCAATTGCGAACCTGAACCTTTGGGTGAGCCTCACCGCGAACCTGACGAACCGCTTCAAGAACCTTGGTCATGCCGCCGCGATTGCCCGGGTGATTGTTGCACAATCCTCCGCCATCCGTGTTGAAGGGCAGTTTGCCGACGCCGGAAATCAGATTGCCGTCCGAAACAAACTTTCCGCCGTCGCCTTTTTTGCAAAAACCCAGATCTTCGAGCGTTTCCAGCACTGTAATAGTGAAGGAATCATAGATGGAGGCGTATTTGATGTCGGCGGGCGTGACACCGGCTTCGGCGAACGCTTTGGGCCCGCTCCAACGCGCGCCGGAATAGGTCAGATCGACCTGGCCCGCCGCGAGATGCTTGGGCGCCTCACCGGCGCCGAGAACCTTGACGCGGCTACGCTTCAGCGACTTCGCCACTGCCGGGCTCGCCATTACAATGCCGCCACCACCGTCGGTGATAACGCAACAGTCAAGCCTGTGTAACGGATCGGCAATCATCGGCGAATTGATGACATCCTCCACGGTCACAACATCGCGGAGCCTGGCATGTTCATTGTGCTGGGCGTGATGGGATGCGGCGACCTTGATCCATGCGAGTTGCTCGCTGGTGGTGCCGTATTCATACATATGCCGCATCGCACACATGGCGTACATATTCGTGACGTTGGGGCCATAAGGCATTTCGAACGGAAAGTCCGGCGCCTGCTGGTTGTAGTAACGGACGGGCTTACCTTCTTTCGCGTCGGCAACCGGCCTGCCTGCCAGCGTGATCAGCGCCACATTGCAATGCCCCGCAGCGATGGCCTGCGCTGCGTGATTGACATGGACGATGTAGGAAGACCCGCCGGTCTCCGTGCTGTCCATATGACGCACATTGTTGAGGCCCATATATTCGACCATGTTGATCGGGCCCAACCCCGGTGCGTCGCCGGCGCAGAAATATGCGTCAACATCGTCCTTTGAAAGACCAGCGTCCGCCAGCGCGCCCTTCGCGATCTCGGCGTGAAGTTGCGGCAGCGTCTTGTCCAGCGCCGCGCGGCACGGATGCTCGTAGATGCCGACTATGTAGGATTTTCCGTTGATACCCATCCCTATCCCTTATCATGATTTTCATATTGCTTAGCGCATTCAAGGGGGATACGTCCACCCCGTCCACGAAAGGCAGAAGCGCCGGTTATGGCCGATCGGAAGAAAAGATCGAGCGAGGGGGGAACGGATTGGGGACGGTGAGGATTGAAAACGTGGGTGGCGTCAGGACCATCACGCTTGCACGCGTCGAGAAGTGGCCTGCCCCCCCGAAATGCCACCAATCAAAGGCTAAACCCACCCCAAATTCGGTTTGGCCAACTGAAATGGTCCCGCAGATGCCCGTGCGGCATATCTGCCGTCATTCACCCGTGTCGGGGCACTGGATTCCTGATTATCTCCGCGCTCTCGGACCTGCTCAAGAAACCAGCAACTTCTGCTGACGCTTCCCCGCACACGCAGAGAACACGCAATCCTCTAAACGACAGCCGACGAAGGTAAATCTCCCAAATCCATCGCTGGACGAACAAGACGCATTTTCTCAAGCACCAAGACGCTCACCGATGTTGACGCGTATTGCGGAGTTAGCACTATTGCGCCCACAACATCCTTTAGTGCGCTCTATCGGTGCACATGGAATGCACATGCGATCGCATTCCATCGCGGACCGGGCATGCGAAATCGCCCATCGAATTTTCTCCACGCCCATTTCATCTTTTTCCGCGCCGACAAAGCCACAACTACGACGAAGCAGGCCCAACTACTTCTAAGTCTTTGATGTGGCTTTGCTTCTTGTTGATCCCCTGCTGGCAATCGCCAGATCTTGTTGGTTGCATCCGACACTGGATGCCATGTCAGATGGATGGCAAGATGGCAAAGCGTAATCGAGACGGGCGTCGGCCCGCCGACGGCAATGCGGCAAACTCGGACGTCGACCCTGATCTTGAGAGAATCCGTCTTGCGCTCGTCCCTCTGGTGAAATTGCTTGCTCGGCAAGCAGCACGGGAGTGGTTGCGATCAGCGGCGAGCAGAATTACGCCCAAGGAAGAGAAGGAGCAATCAGGACAGGAGTGAGCATGATGTCCCGTGTCGCCCTCTACGCCCGCTACAGCAGCGACAATCAGCGCGATGCGTCGATTGAAGATCAGTTGCGGCTCTGCCGGCTTCATGCCGAGCGCCAAGGCTGGAAGGTCGTCGATAGCTACTCCGATCGCGCGATCTCCGGCGCTTCACTTCTTCGTCCGGGAATTCAGGAGTTGATCTCCGACGCGCAACGTCAGCATTTCGATACCGTGCTGACGGAATCCCTCGACCGGCTTTCTCGCGACCAGGAGGATATCGCTGGCCTCTACAAGCGCATGCGCTTCGCCGACGTGCGGATCGTCACTCTTTCGGAGGGCGAGGTCAGCGAGTTGCATATTGGACTCAAGGGAACGATGGGTGCGCTCTATCTCAAGGACCTTGCCGACAAAACACGTCGAGGTCTGCGCGGTCGCGTCGAAAACGGAAAATCAGGCGGCGGCCTCTGCTACGGCTACGACGTCGTCCAGCGCTTGTCCGAAAGCGGAGAGCCGGTCCGCGGCGACCGAACAATCAACGAGTCCGAGGCCGCTATCGTCCGGCGTATCTTCCGCGACTATGTCGCCGGCAGCTCATCACGAACGATCGCCCAGGTGCTGAACCGAGAGGGCGTGCCCGGTCCCTTCGGCAAGGCGTGGGGGCCGAGCACCATCCACGGCAATCCAAAACGCGGCACCGGTATTCTCAATAACGAACTCTATGTCGGCCGGCTGGTGTGGAACCGCCAGCGCTACATCAAGGACCCGGACACCGGCAGACGCGTCTCACGCGCCAACCTTGGTTCCGACTGGGTTGTCCAGGACGTGCCAGACCTCCGGATCGTCGAGCAAGCTCTCTGGGATCAAGCCAAAGTGCGTCAGAAAATGATGGCGCTCGGGCCACAAGAGCCGAGCACCAACCCGCTCGTCGACCGACGCCGGCCCAAGTATCTTCTCTCCGGGCTTGTCAGGTGTGGCCGCTGCGGCGGTGGCTACTCACTGATCTCGAAGAACCTGCTCGGCTGCGCCGCGGCACGGACCAAGGGGACTTGCGACAACCGGCTGAACATTCGTGTCGAGACGTTGGAGGCATCGGTCCTAAGTGGCCTGCGCACGCACCTGATGGAACCGAAGCTGTTCGAGACGTTCTGCGAGGAGTTTACGCGGGAGGTCAATCGGCAGCTCATCGAGCGCCGGACGACACTGGTCGCTCAACGCAAAGAAGTCGAGCGCATCGAACGGGATATCGATCGCGCCATCCAAGCGATCTTCGACGGTGTGCCGGGTGCACAGCTCAAGGACAAGATAGGCGCGCTCGAGACGCGCAAGGCGGAGTTGACGGCAATCCTCGCCGAGGCCAAGGAGCCTCCCGCTCTCCTTCACCCCAACATGGCGCAGCTGTACCGCAAACGCGTAGCCGCGCTTCACGATGCCTTGCGGGATGAGACGACCAAAGGCGAAGCACGTGATACCATTCGCGCCCTCGTCGACCGGGTGACGCTTGTGCCCGAGAACGGCGAACTGGTGATCATCCTCAGAGGCGACCTCGCCGCCATGCTTTCCTTTGCAGCCAACAAAAAACCCGGCTCCATTTCTGGAACCGGGCTGCTTGCATCGCAAGTATCGTTGGTTGCGGGGGCAGGATTTGAACCTGCGACCTTCAGGTTATGAGCCTGACGAGCTACCGGGCTGCTCCACCCCGCGCCAATACTTTAGCGCCGTCTCTTTTTGTCTCGCCCGCACACGCGA
>JBAYOU010000002.1:0-54004 GCA_041678065.1 Parvibaculum sp.
CCCGGCATCTGGCGGCCGACAGCGCCTATGGATCGGCGGCGAACCTCGCCTGGCTGGTCAAGGAGCGGCAGATCGAGCCGCACATCCCCGTCTTCGACAAATCGAACCGGACCGACGGCACCTTCTCGCGCTCCGACTTCGTCTTCGATGCCGGGCAGGATCACTACACCTGCCCGGGCGGCAAGCTGCTGGTGCAGTTCAGGCGGACCTATGCGACGCCGCGTTCGGGTATCACCAAGGAAGGAACGCGGCTATACCGGTTGAGCAAGTCCGATTGCCAGAACTGCGTCCTCAAGATGAAGTGCTGTCCGAACACGCCACAGCGCAAGGTGCCGCGTGATATCGACGAGGATGCCCGCGATGTGGCCCGGGCTCTGGCGAACACGCCGGCCTATGAGCGCTCGCGGCATCGGCGCAAGAAGGTCGAGATGCTCTTCGCCCACCTCAAACGCATCCTCAGGCTCGGCCGCCTGCGCCTGCGAGGACCGAAGGGTGCCAGGGATGAGTTCCTCCTCGCCGCCACCGCGCAAAACCTGAGGAAGCTGGCAAAGCTTCGAGCAATGCCGAGCCACGGCCACGCGGCGGCATGAAGCCGTTCCTGCCGGTAACCGGCCCGCCGTCATAAAGGCCTTCAGGCATCAGGCCGCTCCGGACAACGGGCCCGAAATCATCGTTCCACGGACGAACTGTCGATCACGCAGCGACTTAATCAACAATATCGGCGCAAAGTGGACACGCCCAGGATTGATTGCAGTGGTCTCCGAATGGAATTGTTTCGGGTGGGCATTGCCCATCGTCGCTCATGCGATCGCATGACGCTTGCGGTGGCGTGTTTCTGAGGTGTCAGCGCGAGGTCGAAGAGAACCCTCCTTCTCTTGCGCCGTGACATGGCAGCACGAGCCGACGCGATCAGCAACGTAACCACCTGTTTTCAAACCCTTTTGTATCTCAGGCGCTGCGAGCGCGAGAGGAGATCGAGGACAGGTGTCAAACGACCTTGCCAAAAGTGACTCGACAGTTACTTTTAACCGTCCTAAATTTCGAAATGCATCTGAAGGGGCAGACTGCGACTCCTGAGGCAAAATGGGAATATATAGAGGTCTGTCTTCAGCGCGTGGCTCGGGCGGGAAAGCAAACCCTCCGAACCACCATCAACCGAGAAACTAGGAGAAGCAGACAATGACAGCGGCTTTCACCTAATTCCCGATCGTGTTCCGCCCGGCAGAGAAGCCTTTCGGCTTTGATCTGCCGGTTTGCAGAACCACGCCGGCTCCGGCCGGCACCCCAATCACATCGATAAATCATCGTCACGCAGACCGTGTTCCGGCTGCGACAGGATTTGCACGTCCAATTCATCTGGAGATATCACTTGAACAAGCATCTGAAGGATTTTCAAAGCTTTGCCGGCCTCACGAAGGTCAAGGCGGACTTCAGAAGGATGAGCAAGGAGGCGCGGATCGTTTTCAGTACGACCGACGGCCCCCTTCGAACCATCATCACCGGCACCAAGCGCCGCCCGACAGGCATCTATCACAGTGCCAAGACCGGTCACGCGCAACCCTACGAGTCTCAGGCCGAGCTTCTCTTCATGCAGCAGTGCGAAGCGGATCACAACGTGGTCGCGTGGCTTGCGCAGCCTCATCGGCTGGAAATGTTCGTTGAAGGAAAGAAGCTTATCTATTTCCCCGACTTCTCGGTGGTCTATGCCGATGATCGGGAGGAGGTCATCGAGGTCAAGCGGGACAAGGTGAGAGAGGTATCCGGCGATCTCGCGGCCAAACTTGAACGGGCGGAACGCATCTATCGAGCCGCCAATGTGACGCTCCGCATCCTCGACTTCTCCGATCTGAGAGCGGAGCCGCGTCACTCGAACGCCGAGGAAATCCAGCGCCACGCGCGTACACTCTTTTTTCGGCGCGACGTTTTCCTGCTGATTGATCAGGCTCACCGCGATTCAAGCGGAGCCATTCCCTTTGCTCGAGCCGTCGAGGTTCTGGGAGGAGATGTGCCCGGCAAGAAGAAGCTGTGCGCAATGATCGTCAGGCGGCATTTCGGTCTGGACCTCGACGCGAGCCTGACCGACGACTCGCCCGTCTTTCCTGTTTTGATTGATTGAGCGCGCGAGGGGAACGACACCCATGCTTCTCAGACTGGACGTTGGCGACATTATCTCAATGCCCGAGGGAGACTACGAGATCAAGCAAGTCATGCCCGATGCCAAACTCGTGCTTCAGAAGAAGTACGGACATGACAGCTTACTTATATCACAAGACAATCTGCTGAAGCAGTATGCAGAACGTCTCATCAAGGTTGTGCGGTGTGAAGACCGGATGCGCGCAAGGATCGCGTCCTTCGGTCAAACCACAGCTCCCGATCCCAATGTCGTCCCCGATCCCCGGGCCAGAATCCGTCAATTTCTGCTGATCGAATATGACAAATCGCCGGTCGCCCTTTCGGACAAGTCGCTGAAGGAGTTCATCCGTAATGCTGCCCTGCCGAAGGATCTCGATGCCGAAAATTATCGGCCAAGTGCCGGGACCCTCCGAAGGGATATAAGAAACAGAAGCGAAAATGGCTTCCGGCCACTTGCCATTATGGGCCGAAGATCGGGCCAGTCTGTTTCCGTGCGCATGGCTGATGACGTCGTTGTGTTGCTTCTCAAGACTGTTTTCTGGTTCTACGGGAAGCGCGAAAGAACAATTGCTGGCGCTCATGACCGGCTGGACAACCTCATAAGAATTCTCAATCGGCGCGGAAAAAGATATGGCCGGTATTCCGGGTTGAAATGCCCAAGCCATGAGACTGTCCGCAACTGGATCAGACGGTGCGAGACTTATGATCTATGCAAGAAAAAGTACGGGGAAAAAACAGCGCGCGGGCGATTCAAGGGGTCTGGTAGCGCCCGTGAGGCGAAGCGGCCGCTTGATGCCGTCATGATAGATGCAACAGTCCTCGATACCTTCACCATTGTAGATGCCGAAGGCCGCAACGTTCTTGGACGTCCGACGCTTATGGTGGCCATCGATGTGTGTACGCGAATGATTCTCGCGATATTCATCACCTTTGAGCCGCCCAGCATCTATGCGGTGATGAATTGCATCAAGGATGTCTTGACGCCGAAGCAAGACATTATTGCCAGAAAATTTCCGGATCTTCGCAAGCCGTTCGTTGCATTTGGAATGCCGTATCTCCTCATTCTGGACAATGGACTGGAGAATGTCGGTTCTTCGATGCAGGACGCGTTGCGTGACCTTGGTATCAACGTCGAATGGGCGCCCGTCAAGACACCTGAGTACAAGGTGTATGTCGAGCGCTTCTTCCGCACTTTGAATACAAGTCTGCTGCACAAATTGCCGGGAGGCGTGCCCGCGCCACCGAAGGAACTACGTGAGCAGGATATAGACCCCCGCAAGCAGGCATGTATGACGCTCAACCATCTTGAGGAAGTTATTCTTCAGTTTGTTCTCGAGAACTATCAGTGCCATCCCCATCGAGGAATCGATGACATACCTCTGAGGCGTTGGGAAAAGCTGACGAAGGCGCATGGCATCGACGTTCTGGATGATCTGACGCGCATCGAAGATGCGTGTGGCTATGTCAAGAATGCGAACCTGACAAAGCACGGCGTGAAGGTCGAGGGATTGAGATTTCATGATCGGGATATTGTCACCGGTCTTCTCGCCGATCTTTTGCCGTCGGCTCCGCGCGGGAAAAAAAGAAAATTATCCGACAGCGTTCCAATCAAGATCAAGTTCGACCCGGCGGACATCTCCAGGATCCGGGTGTGGAACTCATACAGACGAGCCTATCAGGAATTGCCCAATGTGCAGCAGCGTTACAGCAAGGGGATGTCTCTCTGGTTCCACAGGGTTCTCAAGAAACGGGCCAGGCAGGAACAGGAAGAGTTTGTCTCCGAGAGCGATCGCTTAAAAGCGCGGGTAAGACTGACCCGCTCAATCGAAAATGCCGGAGCGGTCGACAAGCACAGACGCACTCGCCTGGTGACACAGATTGCGTCTTCATCCTCTCTGGAAATCGATCATGCGCCGCCCCGTCACGATGGCAATGCCCCGGTGGTGAAAGTCACATCGGGCATGGAGGATCGCGCGGATGGCGGCGAAGCGCCCGCGGGATTCCTGCGGGGACGGGCTGCCGCCAGGAAAACCGCAAACAAGCGCAAGAAGGCGGCTGCCCTTGAGCAGAAACCCCAGGTGCCTGCATCGCCGGTGAATCTCAAACTGGAGAATCCGGAGACCTTTATGACGCATATCGACAAGGCCGAGGGGTGGCAGGATTATGATTGACGATCAACTGCTGGCCCGGCTGGAGCGTTTTGAGGAGATCGTCATTCACTATCCCAGGATGAATGAGATCTTCAAGAGATTTGACTTTCTTCGCAAAAAAGCGAGAGCCGTACGCAATCTCGATCCTTCGGACAGGCTCAATACGACCAGCCTGTTTGCCTTGCCGCTCATCGCGCCATCGGGAAGCGGAAAATCCCGCATCATCAATGCGTATATGAAAAAGGTCCTGAAGGAGCAGCATCCGCCTGGAATATCGCCTGTGCTGGTCGTGGAGCTCTCTGCAAATGTCACCGTCAAGGGCTTCTACGCCGACGTCCTGAAGGCTTTTGGAGACCCGAACGCCGCCAAGGGTACGCAGCAGCAGCTCGAGATGCGGACCCAGGCGTTTATTCGCAAGTGCGGCGTGGAGCTTCTGATCGTCGATGAGGTGCATCATCTGATCAGCACCGAAACCAACAAGGTTCGTTGGGACGTTGCCGAGCTCTTCAAGGGCATATTGAACAACAAGAGCTGCTGTCTCGTTCTGAGCGGTGTCGAGAATGCGACTGTTCTTTTCAAGAGTAACGCGCAACTTGCAAGAAGATGCATCGGCCCTGTTTCACTGTCGCCTCTCGACATGCAGAACAGCACTGAACGGGAAATGTTTCTTGGCTTCATCGGACAACTTGACGACCGGATGTTCAGGGCGAAAGTCACGGATGAAAGGAATGGTCTCCTTGAGGGGGACATGCCCGCATGCCTGTACGAAGTATCCGAAGGCTCTCTCGGAATTGTCTCGCAGATTACCTACCAGGCCCTGATGTGCTGCCTGATGCGAGGCGGCACGGTGCTTGAAAGATGCGATTTTGCGAAGGGCACAGATAGTTGGGCTTTGGAGTACGGCATCTCCACAAGCAACCCGTTCAGGAAGGGCGCGTAGGTCGGGCACATGACCAGGCCGAAGTTCGTTGTGCCGGTTGCTCCATTGCCGGGAGAGAGTCTCGCAGGCGTTGTCGCCCGCGCGGCTCATGAGAACCTGATTACGAGCCCGGTCAATCTCTTTTCCCATCTGGGTATGCCGATTGTGCGTCTGGGAAGCATTGCGACGCGGCATGCCGACAAATGCGATGACCTGGCATATCTCATTGGCGCCAGGCCGGACGACCTTCGTCCGCTGTTCTATAAACGGGCGGACAGGTACATTGCGGGACTGGGCGCTGAGATCAACTTCCTCGGCGCCCATCTCGCTCTGAGGTGCCGGGAGCCGAAGATAAGACGGCTCTCTCCGGCGAGCCTGCGCGTGTCGGCGTATCACCGGGCGGCCTGGGAATTGCGCTTTCTTCACTGGTGCCCGGAGTCACTCGAGTATCTCCTCGGTGAATGCCCGTCATGCGGCAGGAGTTTCGGCTGGGCCAAGCTGGCCGGTATCCACATCTGCGAGAACTGCGGGGAGGATATCCGGGATCAGGAATCGAAATGCGTCGCTGAATGCGACAAGGATACTGCCCGCCTTCTTTCGGATCTCATATTGAACCGGGACGAGGCGACGCGCATACGGATGTCGTTACATGAGGATCTGCGTCAGCTCGTGGATGCCGATCTGCTTTGTCTTGCTCTTATGCTTGCCTCCGGCTTCGAGTGGTCGCCGAAGAGGGTTCACGATGCGCTTTACGACATGGACAGAGCAACCGCGCCGTCGCTGGAGATTTGGCGCACGGGCTTCGAGCGCCTCGGGAGATGGCCCACTTCAGCATATGAGATAATCGGGGCACAGCTCGATGCTCCAAAAGAAGATGCGGGATATGGCATGATCGAGGAGCTCGGTCCTGTCGCGGCTCATCTCATGCCAGTGAACGCCGATCTGGCGAAAATTCTGAGGGCGGCGATTGCTGGCCATTACAAACAGAACGGCGTGATCGCCTTGCGCCCTATCGGAAGCAGCGCGGAGTGGTACCGGCCCGGCTGGTTGCCGGCAATCGAGGCAAAGAAGAAATACAGGCTCTCGGACTGGACCATGGAGCAGGCCTTGCGATCCCCTGATGTCCGGCGGATTACCCATGAACGGGGAGAAAGATCACCGAGCCTGTTGCACGAAGAGGATCTGCTCCGATGGCTGGAAAAACTGAAAGCGGCGCTTGATGTGCTCACGGTGATGCGGCGCATCGGGGTTCCCGAACATGCTGTCTGGGAACTGATCGAGCTCGGACATCTGAAGCTCCTGACATCGGAGACCAGAATCCTGAACCCGCGGAAAGGCTTCATAGAGGCGGATTCCGTGACAGCTCTCGGGGATGCGGTTTTCGCCCGGTGTGCGCCGATGAACGGTGACGATGAAGATCGTGTACTCCTGAGCGAGGCTGTCGAATGCTCACCCTCCCCGGCATCGCCATGGACGACGGCGATAGGCTGCATACTGTCCGGGAAGCTGCCTGTATGGAGACATCAGGGATCGTCTTCGGTCTGTGTCGATGCCCTGCTTGTGCGGCGAGAGCAGTTCGAGGCGGAAATCAGCAGGAATGTCGTGCTTCCCGACCTCAAGGAAGCTCCCCACCTCATGACCTATAATGATGCCGCAATTCTGTTGCGGGTTTCTGCCGACGAGATTGTCCGGCTGACAAGGGAGCAGAAAATCGACTCAGAGAGTGGAGGTGCTGGGCGAAGATCTGTGCGGCGATCCGTCTATCGCTATGCCATGGCGCAACTGAATGCCGGGAGCCAGGGTGAAACGCAGTGCGTTTCACAGATGTAGCTTCGGACAATGTTTTCGAAATCGTGATATTTCGCATTTTAAAAACCGCGGCATCGATATCTGCGTCGTCAAATCTCCCTGGCGAGCTTGGAGACGGCCTGAGTATCCCGCCCCTCGAGCAGCCACTGCCTTGGCGTCATGGGTTCTTCGGATTCGTCGAGGGGATCGGGTTGTTCATTCTCGAAGAAACCGGCGATCTCGATCGGCAGGGCCGTTTCCCGGATTGCCTTCGCAACGATGGCGAGCCCCGGGCAACTCGCTTTCCCCGGTAAACTGGAATGACAGAATGAGCCACGCGTTCGCTCTTTTGACACCGATCAGCGTCCGCTCAGAGAGGCGCCGGCGCAGCCGGCGGCCGGAAACACCCAGTATCCTCGCCGCCTGTGCCGGCGACAGCGCTGTTGCGAGGAGAGTGCCCTCGAAAATAGGCTGTCCGCATGACCGGACGATAGAACGTCCCGGAGCGGTCGGCCGATACACCGACGGATTCGAGAGCTTTCCGTTCGGCATCGGTCAGAGGCTCGTTTTGTTCATGTCTCGGATCGTATCGCTCCGCTACCGCCTCCGCGGTGTCGGCGAAAGACTCCATCAGAACCCTCCGAACATCCGCGGGAAGCCTGTCCAGATGCTCAGCCAGTCTGGCAGCGGCCTCCGTTCGGTGCTGGATGCCTTTGATATGGAAGCGCTCCTGCCGTGCTGGGGGATGACATTGCCTGACGTCAGGCCTGTATCCATTTCGCCATTGACGGAGACGGCGAGCCGAGCCTGTAGAAACGGGAGAGGGTTCTAGCCCAGCCGAGGTCGGGAGCGAACACGCAAAGGTCCGACGTCACGGCTGTCGTCGCCCCGAGAAGGGGATGGCCCGTGACCTTCCCCTGAAGCGCGACCACGCCACGCTGGACGAATGAATAATCGTCGATGAAGGGGTGCGTCCTCGAGGTCTTCGAATGACGGCAGGACGCCGACTCTCAGCCATTCGAGATCGACGCAGAGATCTTTCAGCCGCGCCAGTTCCTCATTCAGGTGGTTCGTTCGCAGAACACCTTCCCGTCCTACATAGATCACCATGTCCGTCCTCCTTGTTGAGTGGAGGCAGACTACGGACATTATTAGAACATAACAAGAACAAAAACATGTGCGATATCCCGAGTCAAGAGGCTTCCTCGACGAAAATTCCCGGAATTGCATCGCTTCCCGAGATGGTGAGGGAGGGAATTTTTTGCCGGACGCGAGACTTACTACGTCAAGGCGGGCTCAACGCGCAAAAAGCCGTGATGCTCCCATCACTGGACGAGCGGCTTCCGCTATCTTGGTGGCCTCAAGCGGTAGCCTGTCGATGATCGCCTCGAATGGTGGATCGTCGAGCGCGCTATGGTAGGGAAATTAGTACGGTTGGTCGCCCCGCTGCAATTGCCGGGCATGTTCACTAGCGAACTTGTGCCGGGCAAACGGGAACGGACGGGGCTTGTGTATCGTCTCCTAGACAGCGACAGGCATTCCGCCTGACTCATTCGAGGCCGGGGGCGGCTCAGATTTTCTGGCTGACGCGGTGGATCGCATCGCGCAGCCAGCGATGCGCCATGTCGGAATTCTGATTGGGCGTCCAGAATAGGGTGATATCGAGCGGGTCCGTTCGGATGGGCGGCGGCAGTATCTGCAGCTTCGCCGGTTTCAGGAAGCGCAGCGCCAGCCGCTCCTGCAGCAGGGCAATGGCGTTGGTGGCGCCTACAAGAAACGGTAAGGCGACGAAGCTCGGGCAGGTTACGAGAGACTCGAACTCGATACGCTGTTTCTTCAACTGCAAGGCTTCGCCGCTCGCGGTTACGTCGCGGCCGGGCTGATAGCGGACCTGAGGAAGACGGCGGAATGTCGCGAGGTCGATATTGCCCCTGACTTCCGGGTGATTGCGCGCGGTAATGCAGACGAGGCGTTCCTTGAAGAGCGTGCGCGAGCGAAGTCCCTCGCTCAGAAGAGGAGAGCGCGGCGCGATGATGGCATCGATGCGTCCGAGATGCATTTCCGGCATGGTCCGGTCGGTCAGATCGAGGATCTGCAGCCGCATATGAGGCGCTTCGCTGCCCATCAGCCCGAGAAGGGAGGGAACGATGGTGAGGGTGCTGTAATCTGCGGACGCGATCACGAAGCGCCGGTTGGACGTCGCCGGATCGAATTCGTCCTGCGCGATGGTCTCGTCGATCTGCGACATCAAGGCTACGACTCTTGGCCTCAATGTTTCTGCCCGTGGCGTCAATTGCATCCTGCGACCAACCAGTACCAGCAGTTCGTCGTTGAGCGCGAGGCGGAGCCGCTTCAGCGCGCTGCTGACGGCGGACTGCGTCAGATTGAGCTTGGCGGCGGCGCGCGTGACGTTTTGCTCCTTCAGCAAGACGTCGAGCACGACGAGCAGATTGAGGTCGAGACCTTTGAAAGACATGCCGTGTTTCTCCGCGAGCGGGTATTTCCCAAACCATAGATTGTATAAATACTACCTATAAGAAGCATAGATTTCATTGCTGTCCGAGCCCAGTCTAGTCTCTTGGAAAGCCGACGGGAGGATCGACATGGCTGGGCGGAGCGACAAAGCCGATATCGTGATCGTGGGGGCGGGGCCGGTAGGGCTCACGCTGGCGCTTGTTCTTGCGCATCAGGGCGTGTGCAGTACGCTGATCGAGATGCGGCCCGAAGACGCGCCAGCTCATCCCAAATGCAATACGGTGAGTGCGCGAAGCATGGAAATCTTCCGCCGCTTCGGGATCGCGGGCGAGATAAGGAAGATGGGCCTTCCCGCCGACCACCCCTGCGATGTTGTCTATGCGACGCGCTACACGCGCAACGAGCTTGGACGCCTGCCCATTCCGTCCTGGTCCGAACGGTTCGGCAGCAAGGGGCATGACGCTGGCTGGCCGACCGACGAGCCGCCGCACCGTGTCAGCCAGCTCTTTCTGGAGCCGGTCCTGCGCCGCAAGGCGGCGAGCACGCCCGGCATTGACATACGGTACGACACCGAGCTTCTGACGCTGGAGCGGGCGGGCGATGCCGTCATCCTTCATATGCGCGACGTGAAGAGCGGCGTGGAAGGAACGGTCGAGGCACGATACATCATCGGATGCGATGGCGGGCGCAGCCAGGTTCGCCGCGAGATCGGTGTGACGCTGCAAGGCGACGACGATCTCGGTCGGATCAAGTCCGTCTTTCTGCGCTCGAAGGAACTGAAATGGAAGGAAACGCTCTCACCTGCCTGGATGACCTGGGTGATCAATGCCGAGCAGCCCGGAACGGTCGTGGCGCTGGACGGCGGGGAACTCTTCCTCTGCCATTGCCGTGTACCCGCCGGTGTCTCTTTCGATGAGTTCGATGCGGCGCAGGGTGTGCGCGATGTGATGGGCACCGATTTCGAGTTCGAGATGCTCGCGGCCGAGAACTGGACGGCGCGGCGCCTCGTGGCGGAGACCTATCGCAAGGGTCGTGTGTTTCTGGCGGGCGATGCCGCGCACATCTGGCTGCCGATGGGCGGTTTTGGGATGAATGCGGGTATCGAGGATGCCGACGATCTGGGCTGGCGTCTCGCGGGCGTGGTACAGGGCTGGGCGCCGGAAAGCCTGCTCGACAGCTACGAAACGGAGCGTCGCCCCGTGGGCGATCAGGTCTCGCGCGCCGCGCTGCAATTTGCGCAGACTCAACAATCCGTCGAAATTCCCGAAGCGATGGAAGCCGATACGGAAGAAGGCCGGCAGCTTCGCGAACTTGTCGGCACCGTGATGGTCGAGCGTGACGGTGCCCAGTTCAACCCCGTGGGGCTGAACTTCGGCATTCCTTACGAAGCCTCGCCCGTCATCGCCTATGACGGATCGGTGCCGCCGGTCTTTGCCATCGACGCCTATGAACCTTCGACTGTGCCGGGCTGCCGCGCGCCTTATGTGAAGCTCGCCGATGGCTCGTCGCTCTACGACCGGCTCCACAAAGGTTTCACGCTGCTTCGCCTGGACCCGTCGCTCGATGTGACGGCGATGGAGGAAGTAGTGGCGAAGCGCGGTGTTCCCTTCGCCGTGCTCGATATTTCCGGCAAGGAGGTCCGTGCGCTCTATGATTTTCCGCTGGCTCTCGTCCGCCCTGATCAGAGGATCGCTTGGCGGGGGAAGGTCGTGCCGGACGCTTGCGTGGAACTGATCGACAAGCTGCGCGGCGCGGCATGAGACGGGTCCCGTCAGCCCGCCTCCTGCTTCCGCGCTGCCGCGACATCGCGGAACATCGTCGAGGATGGCGAGTGGACCGAAGCCTTCTCGAACTCGATCGGCGCTATGATGCTTGCCGCGACGAACTCGCGAATATCGGCCGGCGTGACGATGGCATCCGGTAGGTTCTGCTCAATGACGTCGATCACCGCCTGACTGAGCGCGGCGAGGTCTGCCGCGCCCATCGCCTCGGGCGATACGCCATGTTCCTGCTTCAGGGCTTCGAACATACCCGCACCGTCGATGAAGCCGGGGCAAACGACGGAGATGCCGACGGGCCATCTGCTCGCCAGCGCCGTCATGCGCAGCGAGCGGGTGAAGCCGACAAGGCCGAATTTCGTGGCGCTATAGGGTTCGTTGAAAGGGACGGCGATGAGGCCCGCCACCGAGGCGATATTGACGATATGGCCTCGCCCGCGCGCGATCATGCCGGGTAGTAGCGCATGGGTGAGCAGCATCGGTCCGGCAAGGTTCACGGCAATCGTCTTCGCGATCTCGGATGCCTTGCGCTCGTCATAGCGGCAGGCGCCTTCGATGCCCGCATTGTTAACGAGAATATCGGCATGGGCCGCGTACGCGGCGAGGGCTTGTATGGAGGTACTGTCCGACATGTCCACGATCACGGTTGTGACCTTGCTGCCCGTCGATTGGCGAATGGACTCGGCAACCTTCTCGAGTTCGGCGGCGGAGCGCGCGGCGAGGATAAGATCGGCACTGCTCCTTGCGAGCCGTTCGGCGATTTCGACGCCAAGGCCGCGCGATGCGCCTGTGACAAGGGCGACAAGTCCGGATTCAAGTTTCATGCGCCTGACTCCAATTATAGCGGTTGAGATTTTGTTGCGTGCCTAGGACGGATTTTCGTCACCCCGCGAGCGTCGTCGCCAGCGGGCGGGCGTTTCGCCATGCTCCCGCTGGAAGGCGCGGACAAAGGCAGCGGCAGAGCGGTAGCCAGCCGCTTCGGCGGCAGCTTCGACGGGCAAGTCTTCTGCCGCCATGCGGCGGGCTACTGTGGCGAGCCGCAAGCGGTTCAACACGCGCGCGGGGGTTTGTCCGGTAACGGCCTTGAAAGTTTCGGCGAAGCGCGTACGGGACATGCCCGCGGCACGGGAGAGCGCGACGAGATCCCAACGCTTGTTCGGCATTTCGAAGAAGATGTCGAGCGCCTGCATGATCTGCTTCTCGGTGCCGGAACCCGCGCGGCGCGGGGTCTCGTCCACCCTGTCGCGCATCAGGCGCCGCGTCATGTTGATGAGCATGATTTCGGCAAGCCGGCGCACGACAAGCGTACGGTCCAGCGTATCTCCGGACGCATATTCGGTTTCAAGCATTTCGGCGGCTTGCCAGACCTGCCGCGAGAGATCGGAATGCTCGCCCGGCCGGATCAGGATTGGCCCCACCATGAGCGAACCAAGGGCGAGGGCCTCGTTCGGTACAACGCCGATGATTAACTCCGCCGCCACATCGGGACGCCGCTCGGGCATGTCGCACCGTGCGAACGACTTCGCTGCGCCACACCTATTGCCGCTGCTGAAACTGTGATGCGCGAGGCCGCTCACCGCGATTACGTCGCGCTCCTGCAGCCGGATTCTTGTATTGCGTGGGTAATCGACTTCAATGTTGAGATTGCCGCGCTGCAGCAGGGCACAATAAGAGAAGTTGCCCGGTTCGAGCACACGCCGCTCGGATTGCCCGGCGAAGGTGCGGAAGAATTCGACGCCGTCCATATGGACGTCGCGCGAGCCTCGAGCCCCGTCTTCGGACATCGGTCCACTTTTCTTCCTGTCCTCGTCGGACGAGACCAAGTCAGCCTCCCTGCGGACCACCATATTTCTTCTCGAGCTCCTCGCCCGCAGCAACCCTGCCTATGCCCCTGACGGCGATGCCCCCATCGAGTGCGATGATGCCGCCCGTTGCTGCGCGATTGTCGCGGCGCGAGGCAAGCAACACGAAGCCGCCCGCATAGTCCTCGGGCGCGGGAACCGTCTGCAAGGGTATGTTCGGCGCGGCGACGGAAGCAAGGTCGATCGAAGAGATCGAATTGCCGGAAAGACCGAGTGCGCCAGGGCCCCGAAGGTCGGTCGAAATCGGACCGGGCGCGACGCCGTTCACCCGCACCACGGGTGCGAATTCATAGGCAAGCTGGCGGATGAGGCCGACGACCGCGTGTTTCGCAGCCGTGTAGAGCGGTCCGCCGCCCGCCGGATCGAAGCCCGCATTCGACACGGTATAGACGAGCGAGCCGCGTGTGCGGACAAGGGCGGGCAGGGTCGCCTTGGCGAGATGAAGATAGCCCTTGACGTTCACATGGAACATTTCGTCGAAGGCCGCATCGAACCCGTCCGCTGGCAGCGCGTCGAGCGGGATCGTGTAGTCCCAGATACCTGCATTGCCGATAGCACAGTCGAGCTTGCCGAAGCGCGCGACACAGGCATCGACGGCACATAGGTTATCGGCAAGCACGCGCACATCGCCCGTGACCGTTTCCACATGATCGGGGTAGGCCGAGGCGAGATCGGCGAGCCGCTCCGCCGAGCGGTCGAACACGGCAAGCCGTGCTCCTTCCTCGACGAACCGTTCCACGATGGCACGTCCAAGCCCGGATGCGCCGCCGGTGACGAGGACGACCTCGCCTTTGAGTGCTCCGCCCATCGCGCCCTCCTAGAACAGTGTACTCATATTGGTGGAGCGGATCAGCGTCTGGTCGAGGAACATGTGACGCTTGAAGAGCAGGAAGCTCTCGCCACTCCGGCGCAGGCCGTCGATACGGCGGCCGGTCCAGACATCGACCTCCGTGTTGAGCCGCGTACGGTAGAGGTAGAAGCTTGATTCCGCCGTGATCTCGTCGCCCGCGACATCGAGAATACGCACATTGGTAACGAAATGGCGCGAACGGGAAGGCGGATCTTCCGACCAGGCGGAACCTGCCTCGAGCTTCTTCACGCGCATTTCGAGAATCTCGCGCGTGTCGTCGAAGAAGGACATGTCGCCGATCTTCGTGAACTCCTTGTCGATGTCGCTCTGGGTCACCGTGCGGCGGATCGGCATCCAGTAGTGCATGTCTTCGGCGATAAGGGCGAGCCAGTCGCGATAACGGCGTGCATCGAGCAACGCGGCCTCCTCGTAGAGGAAATGCTCGGCCTCATGCTGGATCAGCATGCGCTCGCCAGGGTTCAGCTTTGCTGCAGTGAGGCCGTTATCCTTTGCTTTCAAGGCTTCCATCACACGATCTCCTTCGGCGGCATCGAGCGGGTCGCACTGAGATCCGCCCAGCTTTCGGCAGCAAGCCATTCGGTCCATGAGCGGTAAAACCAGCGTTGGCCATGCTCGTTGATGCAGGTGTCGATGCCCGTCTGTCCGTTCGGATCGGTGGAAACGTGGTCGTGGCCAAGGCCCATCTGAAGGGTATGGCCGAGCTTGCGGCTTGCGACACCGCGCGATGCGCGGGTGCTCTGGCTCCAGTTCTCACCGTCGTCCTGCTCGAGCAGACCGGCTGGGCCGAAGAGGTGAACCGCAGTGCGTAGCACCTGCTGACGCCCTTCCGGTGGCATATCCTTCGGCACGACGGTGAACCACCAAAGCTCCGTCGCGTGAGGCCCACGCGGCAGGCGGAGGCATATCTGCATGCCGCCGATCGTGACCCAGAGATTGGGGAAGATATTGGGATGGCCCATGCTGCGCACACCGGTCGATCCCATCAACTCCTTCGCCATTCGCGGACGCAGGCGTATCGGCAGGGTCTTCGACAGTTCGGCGCGTTCTTCGTCGCTCATCAGGTCGATTTGGTCCTGCATCTCCTTCGGAATGCCTGGACCGCTGATCGCATGACCGTAGTCGCCGAGCATAACGAGCTGATTGTTCGGATGCAGGATCTCGGACAGATTGAGGAAGCCGGAGCTGCCCGCCGAGGCGTGGCTGTACATCACATGATACCAGTCGAAAAGATTGTCGACGGCGATCTTCCAGTTGCAGTCGATGACATTCTTCTGGATACCTTCGAGAACGACGATATCGCCCTGCGAGGCGACCATGCCGAGACCCGTGCGGCCGGTGTCGCCGAGGAAGTCGTGAAGCGAAGGCGCATCCGCGTCGAGCGTCGCGAAATAGAAGCCGAGATAGCTGTCCACCTGCGCTGCCTTGGCAAGGCCCCATTGTTTCTTGTCGAAATCGTCGCGGTAATAATTCTTAATTCCGGGTACGCCGATCAGATCGCCGTTCAGACCGTAGTTCCATCCGTGATAGGAGCAGACAAAGGACTTGGTGTTGCCCTGCTCGGCGCGGCACAGCGCGTTGCCACGATGGCGGCAAGTGTTGAGGAGGACATTCACCTGGCCATTTGTGTCGCGCACGACGATAACCTGGTCTTCGCCGATGTAGTTGATGAAATAGTCGCCCGGATTGGAAATTTGCGACTCATGGCACATGAAGTTCCAGCCGCGCGCGAAGATGCGTTCGAGTTCGCGCTGGTAGATGTCTTCATCTTCGTAGATGCGCCGGTCGAGAAGCCCGGTCGCAGGGTCGAAAAGAGACCTGATCGATTGACGGTCCCACGCGGCATCGGCATCGGCGATGTCGGCCATTCGCGTCCTCCCATATTTATGGTCGCCAGCGTCTTCGGGCCGCTGAACTGGCCCCGACGCCCTTGCCGCTATCATTACGGATTCCGCGCCGATCGATTACTTCCGTCCGTTCGCAAAAATTGATCATTCGTCCGGAAACGCGTGGAACGCGGCTTCCCTGTCTTGTGTACGACGCGTCCCGCTAAGACAGTGACGGCGGAGACGCTTCGTTCGAAGGGAAGCCAAAGAAAGCGGGATCGGGTGGTTCCTGGCCACCTGCAAGGCCCGCGAATGAGTGTGCTGGTCCCTGCGAAAATCCCTTGTGAATTGACTTCATAAGCGGAAAGATATATCTGTAACGAACGTTCCAGACAGAAAGGCAGGACTATGGCTTCGACGGCACAGGAATTGACGCAGAAGGAGGCGCAGGGCGCACAGTCCCGGCGGCAGATTCTCGACGCGGCGCTCGATCTCATGTCCGAGCGGGGCTATGCGGCCACGAGCATCTCGGCGATCAGCAAGAAGTCCGGATTGCCCGCGAGTTCGATCTACTGGCATTTCGAGAGCAAGGAGGGCCTGCTCGCCGCAGTGTTGGAGGATGGAGCGACGAGCTTCGTGGACTCGCTGCCGAAATTCGAGGAACTGACCGGAACGCCCGAGGAGCGGCTTACCACCGTATCGAAAGGGCTTGCCAGGGGGCTCGCGCAGGGTCCGCGCTTCCTGCGCCTGCTGCTGGTCATGGGGCTGGAGAGTGGCGGCGAGATCTTGCCAACGCTCGGCAGCATCCGCTCGATCCGCCAGCGGATCATCGAGCGGACGGCCCGGTCGATGGAAGCGACGATCCTGCCCGACGGCTATTCCACGAGGGAGAAAAGGCGCCTTGCAAACCGGCTGGCGCTTTTCAGCATGGTCGTGGTGGACGGTGCCTATATCGCGCACCAGATCGACCCCTCCGTCGATCTCGAAGGTCTGTTTGAACTGCAGCTCAACACACTCATCAACAATCTTAGCTGGAACCCGAAGAGATAACCGGCAATGCCAGGAGTGACGCTCATGCCCACCGCAATCAAGGAAAACGCCGCAGAGACCATATCGCATGAGGAAGAACTCATTGCGCGAGCCCGCCGTATGGTGCCCGTGCTGCGCGAGCGCGCCGAATCTTGCGAGGAGAAACGCGCGCTGCTCGACGTGACGCTCAATGATTTCGTGGAAGCAGGTTTCTTCCGTGCACTACAGCCCGCCTCGCATGGCGGCTACGAGATGCATCCAATGGTGCTTTACAAGGTGTGCATGGAACTCGCCAAGGGATGTCCGTCCAGCGCTTGGGTTGCAGCTGTGATCGGTATTCACAATTGGGAAGTTGCGCTACTCGATCCGCGCGTCGCGGACGATCTTTGGAGTAAGGACGACAATATCCGCACCTCGTCCTCCTATGCACCCTTTGGTACGGTGGAGTGCGTCGAGGGCGGGTTCCGGCTGAAAGGGCGGTGGCCCTGGTCGAGCGGTTCGGATCACTGTCAATGGGCCATTCCCGGTGGCCGCGTACCCACTGGGCCGGACGAGCTGCCGGATATCCGCGCCTTCTTCGTTCCGTGTAAGGATTACGTCATCGACGACACCTGGTTCGCGCTAGGCCTCAAGGGCACGGGCAGCAAGGACATCGTGATCGAGGATGCTTTCGTGCCGGAATACCGTACACACAAGTTTCTCGATTCCTTCATGATGCAGGATGAAGGCCGCAAAACCTTCGCCTCCCGGAACTATCGCTATCCCTTCGGCATCATCTTCGCCTATTGCCTCTCCACGACGGCGCTTGGCATGGCGGATGGTGCGCTCGAAACTTTCATCGGGCAGATGAGAGAAAGACACGGCACCTATGACGGCGCGGCGGCGGTGGACGATCCAGCGGTGCGTCAGCGGCTTGCGGAGGCAAGTACGCTTATCCGTGGCTGTCATCTGCGGCTCGAGGCGAATTTCGCAGAGATGGATGCGCTGATCGACTCAGGGGCGGACATTCCGATGGATGTGCGCGTCAGAAACAAATGGGATGCGCAACATATCGCCAAGACGGCGATGCAGGCGACGGAACTTCTTTTTAAGGCAAGCGGGGCACGTGGCATCCGCCTTTCTAATCCTCTGCAACGCTATTTCCGCGACCTGCATGCGGCCTCGAACCATGCCTATCTCAACGCCGACAAGGGTGCGCTCAATATGGGCGGTGTGCTGATGGGCCGCGATACATCCGACTTCTCGCTCTAGAAACAAAAAATTTTTTGGGGAGAAAACGCATCATGACTATACAGTCTCTCGGCTATATCGGCCTTTCGGTGGCTGACACGGAGGCTTGGGCGACATTCGGCGAGGACATTCTGGGCCTGATGAAGGTCGAGGGTCCGGACGGCTCGCTGCGCTTCCGGCTCGATAGCTACGCATGGCGCATCGCGGTGGAAAAAGGAGAGGCGGACGATATCGCCTATGCGGGCTTCGAGGTTGCGGGCCTCGAGGTGCTGGACGCCTTCGAGGCGCGCCTGAAGGAAGCGGGCGTCGCGGTCACACGCGGCGACGAGGCGCTGGCGAAGAAGCGGGCCGTCTCCGGTCTCATCGCTTGTCAGGATCCCGATGGGCTTGCCGTCGAAATTTACTACGGTCCAAGCGAGCGTTACGAGACGCCGTTCGTTTCGAGCAAGGGCGTGTCCGGCTTTGTCACCGGCGACCAGGGGCTCGGCCATTTCGTTTTCGCGACACCCGATATCGCGCGGGCCAAGAAATTCTATTGCGATCTGCTCGGCTTTCGACTGTCGGATACGATCCGCATGGAAATCACGCCGGAATTCGCGCTTAACCTCGAATTCTTCCATTGCAACCCACGCCACCACACACTTGCAATGGCACCTATCGGCCTGCCGAAGAAACTCAATCACTTCATGGTCGAGGTGAAGTCGATCGACGATGTGGGTTTCGCGCTCGACCGCGTCGCGGCGAACGATGTGCCGCTCGCCATGACGCTCGGCCGTCATACGAACGACCATATGGTGTCATTCTACGTGCATACGCCCTCGGGCTTCGAAGTCGAATACGGCTTCGGTGCGCGTGTTGTGGACGAGGAAACCTGGCGTGTGTCGCGCCATGACAGCACGAGCGCCTGGGGCCACAAGCGCGCCGGTTGATCTGGCACCGTCCGCTTCGCGAAAACGGAGAAGAGCATGAGCAAGGCAGGAGCCGGTGCGGCCAATGAGGCGCTGGCGGATATTCTCTTTGAGGCCCGGCAGGGCGGCACACCTGTTCCGCCGTTGAGCCAGTCGCATGGGTTCACTGATGCGGGTGCGGCTTATGCCGTTCAGGAGATCAACACAAGGCGATGGCTGGCGGAAGACCGGAAGATCGTTGGGCGCAAGATTGGCCTGACATCAAAGGCGGTGCAGGCGCAACTGGGCGTAAATGAACCCGATTATGGTATGCTCTGGGGCGACCTCGCCTTTACCGATGGCGATACGGTTCCGTCTGCACGCTTCATGCAGCCGCGTGTCGAGGCTGAGATCGCATTTGTGATGGAGCGCGAAGTGACGTCGCCAGAGGCGACGTTGACGGAGCTGATCGCGGCCATCGGCTATGCGCTGCCCTCGGTCGAGATCGTGGACAGCGCCATCGCCGACTGGAAGATCACGCTGGCCGACACCATAGCCGACAATGCATCGGCGGGCGGCTTCGCGCTCGGCGCGGGCCCGCGCATGGTCACGGATGTGGATCTGCGCCTCTGCGGCATGCTGCTGACGAAGAACGGCAAGCATGTTTCGCTCGGCGTCGGTGCGGCCTGTCTCGGCCATCCGCTTTTCGCGACGCTTTGGCTCGCGCGCAAGATGGCGGAAGTCGGCCGTCCGCTCGAGGCGGGCGACATTGTGCTGTCGGGCGCGCTGGGCCCGATGGCGGATGCCGCGCCGGGTGATCGCTTCACGGTCGAAATCCAGGGCTTCGCGCCTTTCGGCATCGAATTCGGTGCGTGAGGGGGCGACGATGACGAGGAAGATCAGAGTCGCCATCATCGGCTCGGGAAATATAGGCACGGACCTGATGATCAAGATTATGCGGTTGTCTAAGGTGCTTGAAATGGGCGCTTTTGTCGGTATCGATCCAGAGTCGGATGGGCTGAAGCGCGCTATGCGCATGGATGTTCCGGTGACGGCGGGCGGCATTGCCGGCCTCGTCGCCATGCCGGAATTCAACGATATCGAGATCGTCTTCGACGCAACCTCGGCGGGCGCACATAAGCGCCATGACGAGGTGCTGCGTGCGCATGGCAAGCGGGTGATCGACCTGACGCCGGCCGCCATTGGGCCCTACACGATTCCGCCCGTCAATATAGATGCCCATCTGGATGCACTGAACGTCAACATGGTGACCTGCGGCGGGCAGGCGACCATCCCCATCGTCGCGGCGGTGAACCGCGTCTCGCCCGTGCATTACGGCGAGATCGTCGCCTCCATCGCCTCGAAGTCGGCAGGACCCGGCACGCGCGCCAATATCGACGAGTTCACGGAAACGACCTCGAAGGCCATCGAGGTGGTGGGCGGCGCGCGGCGCGGCAAGGCGATTATCGTGCTCAACCCCGCCGAGCCGCCTCTCATCATGCGCGACACGGTCTATTGCCTTTGTGACACGGCGGACGAGCGCGCCATCGAATCCTCGGTGAAGGAGATGGTGTCGGAAGTCCAGACCTACGTGCCGGGCTATCGGCTGAAGCAGGCTGTGCAGTTCGAGCGCGTCGGTCACAACAGCCGCCTCTACATTCCCGAAATGGACGAAGCCTTTACGGGCCTCAAGGTGACGGTCTTTCTGGAGGTGGAGGGCGCGGCGCATTACCTGCCGGCCTATGCAGGCAATCTCGACATTATGACGTCCGCCGCGCTCAGGACGGCGGAACGCATGGTCGAACGCGGATTGAAGGGAGTGGCGGCATGAGTGCCTTCAAGCCCGTGAAGAAGCTCTACATCCAGGATGTGACGCTGCGCGACGGGATGCACGCGATCCGCCATCAATACGGTCTCGACCATGTACGCAAGATAGCGAAGGCGCTCGATGATGCGAAAGTCGATGCCATCGAGGTCGCGCATGGCGACGGGCTGTCGGGATCGAGCTTCAACTACGGGTTCGGCGCGCATACGGACTGGGACTGGATCGGCGCCGTCGCCGAGGTGCTGAGCCATGCGAAGCTGACGACGCTGCTGCTCCCCGGCATCGGCACAGTGCATGATCTGAAACACGCAGCCGAAATGGGTGCGCGCTCGGTGCGCATCGCGACCCATTGCACGGAAGCCGACATTTCGAAGCAGCATATCGAGGCAGCCCGCGCGCTCGGCATGGATGTGTCGGGCTTCCTGATGATGAGCCATATGAGCCCGCCCGACGCACTCGCTGCGCAGGCGAAGCTGATGGAGAACTACGGCGCCCATTGCGTCTATGTGACGGATTCGGGCGGTGCGATGACCATGAACGATGTCGCCGCGCGGCTGCAGGCCTACGACCGTGTGCTGAAGCCAGAGACGGAGCGTGGTATCCACGCCCATCATAATCTGTCGCTCGGCGTCGCGAACTCAATAGCAGCGGTTGAGAACGGCGTGATCCGTGTCGATGCCTCGCTCGCGGGCATGGGGGCGGGGGCAGGCAATGCGCCGCTCGAAGTTTTCATCGCGACGGCCGATGTCTATGGCTGGGAACACGGCACCGATCTTTTCGGGCTGATGGACGCGGCGGAAGAGCTTGTGCGTCCGCTGCAGGATCGCCCCGTACGGGTGGACCGGGAGACACTAAGCCTCGGCTATGCGGGCGTTTATTCGAGCTTCCTGCGTCATGCGGAGAAGGCTGCCGCTGATCAAGGCATCGACGTGCGCACCATCCTCATCGAGCTTGGCCGCCGCCGCATGGTCGGCGGGCAGGAAGACATGATCGTCGATGTCGCGCTCGATCTGAAAAGACAGATGAACGGTTGACCGCTACCTGCTTGGCCGGGAAAGACCAGATGGAATATCGACGGCTTGGAAATTCCGATTTGAACGTCTCCGTCGTGGGGCTGGGAGGGAATACCTTCGGACCGCCGCGCCTCGACAAGCCCTCGTCTATCGCCTGCGTTCGTCGTGCGGCGGAGCTTGGGGTGAACTTCATCGACACCGCGCTCATCTATGGTGAAGGAGAGAGCGAGATTTATATCGGTGAGGCAATCAAGGCGCATCGCAAGGATTGGATCATCGCGACCAAATTCAACTTCTTCCGGATGGATGAAGGTGAGAAAGTCGCAGATCGCCTCCGGAGACAATGCGAGGAAAGTCTTCGCAATCTCGGCACCGACTATATCGACCTTTATCAAATTCACATGCCGGCTCCAGACCTTTTTCTTGATGAGATTCTGGGAACGCTGGCGAGATTGGTACATGAAGGAAAGGTTCGCTGGATCGGCGAGTGCAATTATGCGTCCTGGCTCCACGCTGAGGCGCTTCAGGTTGCCAGGTCGCATGGATGGCCTGAAATGGTTTCCGCGCAGAATCATTACAATCTTCTGCGGCGGCAAGTCGAGCTTGAGACTCTTCCTTTCTGCCATGAACGGAATGTCGGCTTTCTGCCTTATCATCCGCTGGCAGGCGGGTTCCTCACCGACAAATATGTAAAAGGTGAAGCTGCTCCTACGGGAACGCGCGGCGCGGCAGGAAGCCCGGTCGTCATGCGTAGCCGAACAGCGCGGAACGAGGAAATTCAGGATGCGCTGAAAAGCTGGGCGCGTGCTCGCGGGCGTACGCTTGGTGACCTTGCATTCGCATGGCTGCTTGCGCGTCCTGAAGTTTCTTCAGTCATTGCCGGAGTCAGTTCGCCGACGCAGGTTGAGAGTAATGTCCGAAGCGCGGACTGGATCCTCTCGCCGGAAGAAAAGCAGGAAATTGATAGCATCGCCGACTAGAACGGCTGAGAAATTCATATGTCTTGAAAGAACGGATAAGAGGGAAACGCAAAATGAGCTACGCGCCGGAAAGCACCAGCAAAACCGTTGAAGTCGATGGCATTAATATCCACTATCACGATGCCGGTAGCGGCGCGCCAGTCATTCTGTTGCATGGCGGTGGACCGGGCGCGAACGGGTGGAGCAACTACAGCCGCAACATTGAGCCACTGGCAAAGGACTTTCGCCTTCTCGTGGTAGACATGCCGGGCTATGGCAAGTCCTCGAAAGTGGATATGCTTTCCGATCCCTTCGGCCTGCGCGCCAAGGCACTGATCGGCTTCATCGACGCGCTCGGTCTCGGCAAACCGCATCTGATCGGCAATTCGCTCGGTGGCGCCGTGGCGCTGCGCATGGCGCTCGAAGCGCCGGAGAAAGTGGGCAAGATCATCCTCATGGGCCCCGGCGGCGCCTTCTCACCGCACCAGATTGCGCCGACGCAGGGCTTGCTTGAGCTGCTCTTCTACTACGCGGACGGCAAGCCGACCCGCGAACGTCTCGCGTCCTTCCTGCAGCATCTCGTCTATGACCGGTCTGCGCTGACCGACGAATTGATCGACGCGCGCTATCAGGCGAGCATCGACCCCGAGGTTCTCGCCAACCCGCCTCTGACGGTGACGAAGGGTCCGATGGGCGGAACGGACCTTTGGCGTGACCCTCGCCTGCAGACATTGCCGAACCATGTGCTTGTCATCTGGGGAGCGGAGGACAAGGTGAACCCGGCGGATGGCGCGCATCTCTTCCAGCGTCTGATCCCGAACTGTGACACCTATATCTTTTCGAAATGCGGTCACTGGGCGCAGTGGGAATATGCAGACAAGTTCAACGGTGTGGTGAAGACTTACCTGAAGGAGAGAGCAGCGTGAAGCTTGCACATTTCGACGTCGGTGCCGGACAGCGGGTGGGAGTCGTGAAGGACTCTGGAATCGTGGACCTGCGAGAGTGCGGTCTTGATATCCACGACATCCTCCAGATCATCGAAGGCGGGCACGAGATGCTTGAGAGCATCCGCGCTCGGAGCGCGAATGCGGAGCCTCACGTCGCGATCTCCGAGGTTCACCTTCTCGCGCCCATCCCCCGGCCAGGGAAGTATCTCGCCATCGGCATGAACTATCGCAAGCACGTCGAGGAAGCGGCGCGGCTCGGCATTGAGACCCCGCAACATCAAGTTTGGTTCAACAAGCAGACGACCTGCATCACCGGCCCGTTCGATCCGATCGAGCCAGGTGTGACGGAGGCACTGGACTATGAGGTCGAACTCGGGCTCGTCATCGGGCGGCGCGCGAAACACGTGAGGCCGCAAGACGCGCTCTCTCACGTCTTCGGCTACTTCGTCGCCAACGACGTCTCGGCGCGCGACTGGCAGCTCCATTCGCCCACATTCACAATGGGCAAGTCCTTCGACACCCACGGGCCGACCGGACCGTGGATAGTGACGGCGGACGAGGTTCCCGATCCCCAAGCCCTCGACCTCGAGTGCCGGGTAAACGGCGAAGTTCGCCAGCATTCGAACACAAGCTTGATGCTGCACAAGATTAGGGACCAGATCGCATACCTATCCACCGCCTTCACTCTTGAGCCGGGAGATCTGATCGCCACTGGCACACCCGAGGGCGTCGGCGCCGGTATGAATCCTCCGCGGTATCTCAAGGCGGGCGATGTCGTTCGCTGTGCGGTAGCGGGGATCGGCGTCATCGAGAACGTCGTTGCTGGGGCGTAGTTACGCAAGTCCAGGCGGAACGTGCGCGGCTGCCGGACCAAAACCGAATACATCAGGAGAAGGTGGGTCAGGGGAGAGCTATTGCCTGTCCCGCAGGTTCACTGGCCGCCTATGGCGCATGCGTTGGTTAGGTAAACCTATCGTGCCCGACAAGGAGATGGCAAAGGTGCTTGCCTTGGCGCCTCTTTTCAGCGGCCTTGAGCGTGTGATCCGCTATGTGCTTTTAACCTTCGCCGCAGAACTTGGAACCGTCGTTGAGGTAATGACCGAACCGCAGCCTGAGAGGGTGCTAGATTAGCGTCGAATCTCGGTCATCTTGGCGCGCCCGTCGAGTGATTTGAGGCGACGCCCTTTTTTGATGAGATCAGATTGGCAGTGAATCGACCGGAAGCAGTTGTTCAACTGAGCTGCACTGAATGTCAGCTTCTAGTTGTTTAGTCCCGAAGAGTCATGGCGCAGAGTACCACGAACTGCGGAGGGATTCGCTATGGGACAAGTTCTTCACGGCAGCGCCACCACGACTGAGGTGGTCCGTCGAGCAATACAAAATAGTCAAGCGAGCTTGAGAGAACTGGCCTCTCGTTACGGCATCAATCAGAAGACGGTTGCCAAATGGCGTCGCCGGTCATCTGTCGCTGACGCCAGGATGGGCGCGAAGGAGCCTTGCTCGATGCTGTCGAAGGAGGAAGAGGCGCTGATCGTTGCCTTCCGCAAGCATACGCTTCTGCCATTGGACGATTGCCTCTATGCGCTTCAGGCTACGGTGCCGCATCTGACGCGGTCGTCGCTGCATCGCTGCTTCCAGCGGCATGGCATCGCCCGGCTTCCAGAGACGGAAGGCAACAAGCCCGTCAAGAAGAAGTTCAAAGCTTATCCGATCGGGTACTTTCACATCGATATCTCTGAAGTCCGCACCGAGGAAGGCAAGCTCTATCTCTTCGTCGCGATCGACCGGACCTCAAAGTTCGCTTATGTGGAGCTGCACGAGAAGACCAGGACGCAGACGGCCTGCGACTTCCTCGAAGCCCTTATCAAAGCCGTTCCCTACAAAATCCACACCGTCCTGACCGACAACGGCATCCAGTTCGCCGATCTGCCGAAGAACCGCATGAAGCCTACTGCCCTATGGCGCGGGCACCTCTTCGACCGAACATGCGACGATCACGGTATCGAGCATCGGCTCACCAAGCCGAACCATCCCTGGACCAACGGCCAGGTCGAACGGATGAACCGAACGCTCAAGGACGCAACGGTCAAACGCTATCACTACGGAACGCATGCTCAGCTCAAGGAGCATCTCCACGCCTTCCTCATGGCCTACAACTTCGCCAAGCGGCTCAAGACCCTCAGAGGCCTCACGCCCTACCAGCACATCTGCAATGTCTGGACGAAGCAGCCAAATCGGTTCAGGCTAAATCCGCTTCACCACATCTTGGGACTAAACACCTAGCCCCGGAGAACCTAATCGAGTCCTACTACCTATGGTAGGTGGTTGGGACAACGGGATAAGCCTTGCCTCCAACCATTTTGAATCAGGCGAGATTGAAATCGCTTTGTCCGGGTCGGGGTGATCACTAACTGGTCCTCGCGGGATAGGCTGTACCGCCTTTATGCTCTCAGCGCACCATTGGGCCTTTGCTTGAAGTAGCTTTCGTGTCCAAGGCAACCGAATGTTTTGGGCTTATGCAGATCTGGCCTTCAATTTGCGGATCTCGATATTTCGTCCCGTCGAGGACACGGTGATTTCAAAATGATCCGTCTGTGCAATACCGGCAATGTTGCGCGGCCGATGCGCGACGACATTGATGCCTGTGCGGCGCCGCAGGCTGTCGTAGAGAATGCCTGCGCCGCCGGACGCGCGAACCGCCTCGCCGAATTTTTGCGCCTCGGCATAGCCGTTACTCGCATAGAGTTCAGGACGCACGGACTGTTGCCCCCTGATGTCGAGATACTGGCCTTGAAGCGTCGCCGTGTAGGCCCGGTAAACGCGGGTCATTCCCGGCACGCCGCGGGCAACTGCTTCGCGGCGCAGATGATGCCCGACCTCTGCGGCCGCGGTGCGGATATCGCCTGCGGCATACCATGCGCCGAGATCCGGGCCGTTGAAGCGCATGCCGCCGGGGGCGGCATGAAGAAAGGCGGCCATGACCACACTCGCATTTGGCACGCCATAGACCCATTCGTCCTTGGGTAAACGATCGATGTGTTCGGCGACGAGCCGATCATTGGTCCAGCCGGCAAGTTCCATCACGGCTTCGAGGTCGGCCGCGGTGGCAACCGTGTCGAACAGCCCAACGGGCGGAAATCGCGAAGGGATCAGCCGATGCGAAGGTTGAGGCGCGGCAGCGTAGGCATCCGTCACTGGAAAACGAGCTCATAGTCGGTGTAGGGCTCGAACGCTTCATCAATACTGCCCGGCGGCATATAGAGCCCGCCGCGGGCACCGTCGAGAAAACGGCGCACGCTCAGCAATCCGTCCTGGGAGCCGCTTGTGAGAAGGTCGAGCGGCGGCTTGCCGCCGAACGGAAGGGCACCATGCGGCGTCGTCAGCCACTCGACCCCGGAACGCTCCTCGGGGAAAAGAATGCCAAGCGCCTGGTGGATGCCCAGAACCGCGGAAATCCGCAACAGCACGTCCACATCGAGCGTGATGGCCTCGTGCTCGCGCACCCGCTTGCACCAGTTGTGATAGGTGGATCGGGCCGGAAGGCCCAGAACCAGGAGGCGCTGCTCTTCCGTCAGGCCCCAGAGGTCCGCGATCGTCAGAAAGGTCCGCAAGGCGGGCGCGCTGAGACGGCGGCGGTTGGCCGGTGCGAACCGGGACACGTCGAGCCGCTGAAGGCCATCTCCTTCACTAACGGGCCACCTCTTCTGATTAGCCACCTTCGCCTCCAATCCTAAAACAGATATAGTCCATATCTGGACAATTCGCAATAATGCTAAACGGCACATCGGGTTCGTGCCTGCCTCCGTTTCGAGCCTGTACTCGCAGACTTGAAAGTGAGGTAGCAAAATGCCACCTTTGGTGCGGAGGTTATACATGGCCCAATCCATCAAGCTTGCCGATGACATCATGAAGATCGTGCGGCACGAATCCGAATTGCAGAGCCGATCGGTCTCGGGACAGGTTGCACATTGGGTGCGTATCGGTCGCGCGATCGAGAAGTCGGGTAATTTCGATTACGCCCGGATAACGGCGGCTCTTTCGGGGGAAATCGGGACTGTGGAGCTCACCGGCGAGGAAAGGGACGTTTGGCTCGACAGCTTCGTCGAGAAAATGGGACAGCCCGGATCCGATGAGGAGGCCTGGTTTGCCCGGCGACGGCAGCTTGGCCTCGGTGTGGGTCTGGATACCAACGGCAACTTCGTGCGCGAGAAGACCGCAGGCGAGACTTGAAACCGGCAATGATTGTCCTTGCCGGGCCGAACGGGGCCGGCAAGTCTACGCTCTATGCCACCCGCGTCGCTCCGGGCTTTGCGGGTCCGTTCATCAACGCTGACATCATCCAGCGCAACGAATTGCGCGATCCTTCGCCAGAGGCGTCCTATGAAGCGGCGCGCATCGCCTCCTCGCGCCGTGCGGAACTTGTCATCCAGCGGCGGGATTTCGTCACCGAAACCGTCTTCTCGCACCCCTCCAAGCTTGAACTGATCGGCGAGGCCCGCGCCAACGGGTTTACCGTCATCGTAATGCATGTCGGGGTCGAGACGCCCGAACTCTCTGCGGCTCGTGTCGAAGCGAGAGTCGAAGAAGGCGGGCATATCGTGCCGGTGGACAAGATCCACGCGCGTTATAACCGAAGCGCGCCGCTCATCCGTGATGCTGTTCTCCAGGCCGATCGCGGGATGGTATTTGACAATTCCGGCCTCAACCTGCCGCCGCGCCACTGCCTGACATTCGCGAACGGGCGGTTGGTGTTCGCCTTGCCACGCTTGCCAACGTGGGTCAGATCAACTTACGCTCCAGACCTCATCGTCTAGGATGCTTGTTGCCGGGACTTGCAGTCGAAGCGCCGCAACCTGAAGCAGAAGTCACAGGGAAAAGGCGTTGCCCGGGCGGTGGATGATACCGACCGCGCGATACTGGCGGAGCTGAGGAAAAACCCTCAAGCCTCAAATAAAAGTCTCGCACAGAAACTCGGTGTGTCCGAGATGACAATCGCCAATCGGATTGATCGTCTGATATCCGACCGCCTCATGAAGATAACAACTCAGCGTGATGTTCGAACGTTGGGTCTCAATGTTCTCGGGTTCATTGAAATCTATGTAAACGATGAAGATGTAAAGACCGTGGGGCGGAGGATCGGCGACGTACCAAACGTCATTGCTGCCACCATACAAGCGGATCACCCACAGATCATCGTCATGCTGGCAGCGCGGGACACGGTCCAGCTTTCTCATCTTCTTGAGGCAGAAATAGCGCCAATTGCTGGCGTCAACCGCGCCGTCACTTCAATGTGTCTTGAGGTTCTGCGCCATCGACCGGGGATCGCCGTTCTATGATTGCACCTATCGAATTTGATGAACTGGATGAAGCCATTGTCGCCCGTCTTGAGAAGGATGGACGCCTGAGCAATCGGGCAGTGGCGAGAGATCTCGGAATATCGGAGAGCGCCGTCCGCAAGAGACTGAAACGTCTGGTCGATAGCGGGGCGATCAGTTACGGGCTCATTGTGGATGTCAGCGCCACGGGGATGGAGGTCGCCGGATGGCTGGATGTCGATGTCTCCCCGACAGAGGCAAGAGCGGTTGGGGTGTTCATAAGTTCGATGCGTCATTGCTCCATGTGCTGTGTGACCACGGGTGAAGCATCAATTCGCGCCTATATCTATGCGGTCGATCTCGGTGACCTCGCTCGGATACTGCAATCTGTCTCCGGACGTGAGGGCGTGAACACGGTCAAATTCAGGCAGACGGTGGACTATGCTCAGCACCGCTATGGCATGACCATGCTACCTGATACATTGGAAGAGCGTTGGCGGATCGTGAGCGGAAAGGAGAAGCGCTAAAGAATATGTTTCTTGATTGATGAAAGTTATCTCGCACTCCCGCACCGTTCTATGCGGCGTGACGGCAAAGGCCGACTGCTATTTAGGGGCTTTTTGAAAAGCCTGACTTCTCTTTGCTTGGGTTTCGTCGGATGACTATCGAGAGGAAGTGCGGTCAATCGTGTGCATTCATCACAGTGAGCAAGCGATCCGTTGAGTGGCAGTTGATGCTGCGCGAAAGGGGTGCGTGCGAGGGCGCTGAAGTGTTACCCCTGTCGCAGGGTGGATCAACCCTGCAGAAAATTCCCCGCGACGCCCAAGAAATGGGAAGCTCTCGGTATTGAACTTGAGCTACGGGGTGGTCATGACGCCCAGAAACTCCATCTACACGAAGCTTGTCGAAACCTCACCAAGCCCTTGGTCGAAGCGACAGATGAATTCGTCGCCGGGTTCGATTGGCAGGACGCGCACGAAAGAGCCTGTGAGGATCGTGTCGCCCGGTTCGAAGGACGTGCTAAATTCGCCAAGCTTGTTTGCGAGCCAGGCCACGGCGGTGACGGGATTGCCCAACACGGCGGATGATTCGCCTTCAAGTTCCTTCGTGCCGTTCTTGTAGATCGCGCCATTGACGCGGCGGATGTCGATCTGGTCGAGGCGGCGTGGGTTGGCACCGAGCACCACGGCACCGCAAAAGGCGAGGTCGGCGATATTGTCGATGACGCTAAGGCCCGGCGCGCGTTCGACGCGGAAATCGACGATCTCTATGGCGGGCAGCACGAAATCTGTGGCCCGGATCACATCGACAGGCATCACGCCCGGACCTTTCAGCGGCTCCTTCATGACAAAGGCGATTTCCATTTCGATCATGGGGGCGAAGAAGCGCGCCATCGGAATGGGGGTTGCTTCGGGCACAAAGAAATCATCCGTGATGGCGCTGAAATCAGGCTCGGTCGTGCCTGAAAATTCCTGCATCGCTTTCGATGTCAGGCCGACCTTGTAACCTTTGACCTTCGCACCCCCCGCCACTTTGCGCGCGATGAAAGCCTGCTGGATGCGGTAGGCATCCTCGACCTCGATGCCATGCCAGGTCTTTGAGGGAAGCGGCAAGGGCTTTCGGCTGTCATGTGTGGCAAAGAAGGCATCGACAACCTTGTCGCGTGTGGCTTGGTCGAGCATGTCAGTTCCCCTTCTTTCCCGTAGTCTTCACCGCCTCAAGATCGGCGCGCGCTGCCATGGAAAGGGCGTTGATATCGGTTGTGGTGGAAATCATCTGGAAGCCTTGTTCGATACGAAGGGGTGCCACCTTCGCATTCGAGAGAACGGCAGTTGCTATATTGGCCGCGCGGGCGGCGGCTGAGACCCTTGCGATCGCTGTATCGAAGGCAGGCGTTCCATCATTGTCGCCGGGCGGCAGGCCGAGCGCGATCGAAAGGTCAAAGGGACCAACAAAAAGGGCGTCAACGCCCGGCACTGCGGCAATCTCCTCGACATTGGCGAGTGCTTCTGGCGTTTCGATCATGGGCACAACGGCGACGCGATCATTTGCCTCTGTGAAATATCCCATGCCGTCGCGCATTCCGACGCGAACCGGCCCGAAGCTGCGGCGACCCTTTGGCGGGTAGAGGCACGCATCGACGGCGCGCCGCGCATCTTCCGCCGTCTGAATCATCGGGATGATGATGCCGAGTGCGCCCGCATCAAGCGCACGACCAATGATGCCGGGATCATTCCACGGCACACGCAGAACAGGCAGGGCAGGGGTGAGGTCGATGGCGCGGATCATGTTGAGCGCCGTCTCATAGTCCATGCAGCCGTGCTGCATGTCAACGAGCACCCAGTCGAACCCGGCGCGGCCCAGTGCCTCTGCCGTCAGTGGCTCGGGGATCATGCACCACGCGCCGAGCGTGACATCGCCCTTCACCCACCGTTGTTTGAGCGATGCCGTCATGATGATCCTCCCTCAGAACCTTCAGCCTCTTTGAGCCTGGAAATGATGAGTGTCATCATAAATGATGTAAGTCAATAATGTGGCAGGCAAGCGGGTCAGGATTTTGGGCTGCCACTCGCTTTTGACCCCCGGGGTGTCGCGGGTTTCCCCACCCGCAACCCGTCTGTCGCCAGCGACAGTTTCGCGCGCAGTGTCTTAAGAAAAGCCTGTTTCGATATGTAGCCGTTGAGCCAACCGATAAGGCCGACATAGTAGATGCCGAAGAATGTTTCGCCAACAAGCGTAAGGTCGAGGTCGGTTCTGATCTTCTCTCGCTTGCTTGCGCCAATAACAATATCGCTGATGCCACTATAGATGATGCGCATCAACGCCCGCACATCCTTGCTACGCTCCGGGTGTGAGAGGATCGTGATTTCACGGATCAGCGCGCGCGCCAGCGGAAGATCGCGATTGTGATAGGCGATCATCGCCCCGAAAACCTGCATGAGTTGATCGACGAGCGGGGCGTCGGGTGAAACCTTGTTGATCGCCGTTCGGGATGTCTGGATCATCTCATCCTTGAAGACGAGGATAAGCAGGTCTTCCTTGCTCCTGGCATAGAGGAAAAGGGTGCCGGTGCCGATATCGGCGCGTTCGGCAATCTCCTGTGTCGTGGTTTCGGCGAAGCCCTTTGCGGCAAAGAGATCGCGAGCAGCCACCAGAATGCGGCTGAGCTTCTCCTGCTTGTTGCGCTCTCGGCGGCCGAGAACGGGTGCCTTGCCCGCGTCGGTCTTTGGTGCCCGCTTCCCTGTCGCTTCGCTCACGCCGAACCTTCTCTTTCTCGAAAGTCGCAAGAAATTCTGATGCTGCAACAACTTGGCCGATAGAGGCGCATTGTCAATCGCCTGATTCTCCCGGGTGCCCGTGCTTTCTCTTGACTCAGGATTTAAAAATGATTGTAGTCATAAATGAAATGAATCATAAACGTCCACATTCAAAAGGTGTGGTCGGGCAACGGGAGGAACTGCCAGATGTCTGCACGGACGGGAGAAGAATTTCTGAAGGGGCTGAGAGGGAAGAGGGAAATCTGGCTCGGCGCTGAAAAGGTCACGGATATTGTCAACCATCCCGCCTTTGCCGGTGCAGCGCGGGGTTTGGCCGGGCTTTTCGATCTGCAGCATGAATATGCCGATGACTGCCTGATGCCAGATCCTGAGACTGGCGAGCAGATCAATGCGAGCCATATGATTCCGCGCTCGAAGGAGGATCTGCTCCAGCGTCACAAGGCACTTAAGCGCCATGCCGAGTACACGGTCGGCGTCATGGGTCGTTCCCCTGACTATATGAACGTGACCTATGCCGGCTTTGCCGGTCGCGCTGATGAATGGGGCGCGAACGGCAATGAAGAGGGGGCGGAAAACCTCGTCAGTTATCAGAAATTCCTGCGCCGCAATGATATCTCGCTGACGCATACGATTATCCACCCGACAATCGACAAGGCGGGCGGTGATTTTGTCGGCGTGCCCAACGAAGTGCCGCTGCACAAGGTTGGCGAAACGGAGCATGGCATCATCGTGCGTGGTGCCCGCGTGCTGGCGACACTCGCGCCCTTTGCCGACGAACTCGCCGTCTATCCGGCCCACCCCGTGCGGCCTGATGCGGATGATTACGCGCTCGCCTTCTGTATTCCGATGGATACGCCCGGCCTCAAATTTCTCTGCCGGGATAGCTGTGCAGGCTCGCTCAATGTTCAGGATCACCCGCTTTCCTCGCGCTTCGACGAGCAGGATGCTTTCGTGATCTTCGATGATGTGGAAGTACCGCGCGACCGCATCCACATCAATTGCAATACCGGTGTTTACAATCAGGTGATGTCAACGGGCTGGTTCCCGAACGTCATGCAGCAGACCATGATCCGCGCGCAGACCAAGCTTGAGTTTGCGTGGGGTGTGGCAACCCGCATGACGGAAGCCGTGGGCGGGATGCAGCCTGCCTCCGTTCAGATGCTGGGCGAACTCTGGAGCTATGGCGAGTTTGCGCGCTCCGGCATACAGGCGGCGGAGCAGAACGCCTATGAGTTCGGTAATGGTGTCTGGTTCCCGCATGGGGCGCCGCTCTCGGCGCTGAAATCGCTGATGCCGACCTGGTTTCCGCGCGTGAACGAGATCATCCGACTTCTCGGCTCGCATAATCTTCTGGCGGCACCAACACAGGCGCAGCTTGAGCACCCCGAACTTCGCCCGTTGATCGACCGCTACATGCACGGCGCAAATGGTGTTGATGCGGAAACACGAGCCCGCCTTTTCCGTCTCGCCTGGGATTTCACGGGCAGCGCGCTTGGCAGCAGAGGTGAGCAGTATGAACGCTTCTATCTCGCCTCGGGTGCGCGCAACCAGCAGCTCGCTCACATGATTGCCGACCGCAGCCGCGCAGATCGCCTCGTCGAACGTTTTCTGAACGAAGACGCCGCGCTCGCACCTGACCTCAAGCTTGCGGAGGCTGTGTGATGGGCACGAACAGCGTGAAGGTTGTTGGCGTGTACGTCTCGACCGATCACTGGATCGGCGGAAAGCGTGTCGCCTCGAAAGAGAAATTCGCCAATTTCTCACCCGTCGATGGGTCGCATCTCGCCGATATATCCGCAGGTGGCAAGGCTGAGGCTGATGCCGCGGTCGAAGCTGCGCGGAAGGCCTTTCCGGCATGGGCAGCTCTCGGACCGAAGGGAAGGTTGCCCTATCTCAAGAAGTTTGCAGACGGCATAAGGGCGCGGGCAAACGAGCTTGCGGCTGTCGAAACGATGGACAATGGTTCTCTCCTGATGGGCAACGTCCACCGCGTTGTCCCACGCGCCGCCCAGAACATCGAGTTCTTCGCCGACTGGGCGCTGACACTTGATGGCCATGTGATCGACTCGCCTGAAGTCGTGAACCATGTGAAATTCGATCCGGCAGGCGTTGCCGTTCTCATCACGCCGTGGAATGCGCCGCTGATGCTGACCACATGGAAAGTCGGACCGGCACTGGCAGCAGGCAATACCATTGTCGTTAAGCCACCGGAATGGGCGCCGCTGACCTGCTCGCTCATGGCGGATATCGCTCATGAGGCGGGGCTTCCGGCAGGCGTGCTGAATGTGGTGCAGGGGATCGGCGAGGTGGCGGGTGATGCGCTCGTGAACCACCCCGATGTCGATCGCATCAGCTTCACCGGGTCAACCGATACGGCAAAGGTCATCGGCCAGGCGGCGGCGCGCTCGATCACGCCGCTGAGCGCAGAGCTTGGAGGCAAGTCACCCTTCATCATCTGCGCCGACGCAGACCTCGACGCCGCCGCGCAGACGGTTGCGGGCCAATATATGAATGCCGGGCAGGTCTGCCTCGCAGGCACCCGCATCATGGTGGAAAGAAAAATCGAGGAGGAGTTCCTCGATAAAGTACGCAATGCGACAAACCATATGGTGCTAGGCGATCCGCGTGACAAGAATACGCGCGTGGGGCCGCTGATCCACAAGGAGCATTTCGCGCGCGTGGCAGGTTTTGTCGAGCGTGCAAAGGCAGATGGTGCCGTCCCGTTATGGGGCGGGGCGCAAGCAAATATCGGCGAGCTCTATTTCGAACCGACCCTGTTTGCGCAGGCAGGCCCCGAGCTTGAGATTTCACAGCGCGAAGTCTTCGGCCCCGTTCTCACCTGGCAGAGCTTCACATCGGATGACGAGGTGGTGGCGCTTGCAAACAACACCCGCTACGGCCTCGCAGGCACGTTGTTCAGCCGCAGCGAAAAACGGGCGATGGACATTGCCTCGCGCGTTACGGCGGGAACGTTCTGGGTGAATTGCTTCTTCATCCGCGATCTTGCTGCACCTTTCGGCGGGTCCAAGGATTCCGGTCTTGGCCGCGAAGGCGGGACATGGAGCTTTGATTTTTATACGGACATAAAAAACATCGCAGTCCGCAAGGACAGCTTTACTGCCTAGGGGAGGGAAACATGGCGGCGGAAGTCACAGAACTGGGCTATGTCACGCTGGGCGTGAGCGACATCAAAGCCTGGGAACAGTTTGCGTCTCAGGTTCTCGCGGTCGAAGTGCGCCCCGGCGAGGATGAGAAGACACGCTATCTTCGTATGGATTATTGGCATCACCGGATCAAACTAGTGGAGGATCCGGCTGATGACCTTCTTGTCATAGGCTTGCGTCTGGCAGGCATACTGGAATTCAGAGAAATGGTTGCAAAGCTTGAAGCGGCGGGCGTGCCCGTGCGTATCGGGAGCGGAAAGGAAGCGGCGGCGCGCCATGTGCTTGACGTCATGTTCGTGACAGATCCGAACGGGTTCGCGCTCGAAATCTTCCACGGGCCTCTGGTCCAGTATGATCGCCCATTCCATCCCGGTCGAGGAATGCATGGTGGCTTCAAGACCGCTGGTGGCGGCTTCGGCCACATGATGCTGAACCGCCGCGCCGGCTTCGAGGAGCTGCACACTTTCTATACAATTCTCGGTATGCGCGGTGGCATTGAATACAAGATCGCGATTCCGGGCATCGACGATCCGGTCGAACTCATGTTCCTCCATTGCAACACGCGCCAGCACACGCTCGCTTTCGGTGGTGAGGCAGAGAAGAGGATCAACCATCTGATGTTCGAAGTGGAACGGCTGGAAGATGTCGGACTTACCTATGACATTGTGCGAGCCGCCCAGCTACCCGTCATCATCGAACCGGGCAGCCATGCGAATGACCACAATTACTCTTTCTACTTCAAGAATCCCTCCGGCTTCATGAACGAGGTCGGCTGGGGCGGGCGCGAACCAACGGGCCAGTCTGAATATTACCAGCGCGATTCCTACGGCCATCTGCCAATTTTTGAGAACATGAAGGGCTTCATGGTGCCCGCCTGAGGCACTGCGAACTGAAACAAACAGGGGAGAGAAGAATATGTCGGTTATTGAAGGTCCGCGCGAAGAATGGCGGCGAATACTGCATCAGGGGACACCCGTTTGGGTGAAGCCGGAAAAGGGGGACAAGCTGCGCCTTGGGGACGGGCGGGTTGTGGATGAAGCAAGCGCGATCTATCTACCGCCTTGTGATCCGACCAAGATCATTTGTATCCATCTGAACTATGACTCGCGCCGTGTGGAGTTCAAGGCACCGCCGCTCGTTACGCCGACCTACTTCCAGAAGCCGCTTTCGACGCTCAATTCACATCGCGGCTTTCTGAACCGCCCGGCAGACTGCCAGTACCTGAATTATGAAGGTGAGATTGCCGCCATTGTCGGCAAGCCGATGCGGAATGTCGCTCGGGAAGATGTTTGGGATCATCTTGCGGGCTTTGCCCCGGCAAATGATGTGGGCGCGCAGGACTTTCGCGACACGGATGCCGGCTCCATGCTTCGAGTGAAGGGCCAGGACGGGTTCTGCCCCATCGGCCCCGGCATCGTGCGTGGCGTTGATATTCGCAAGGAAAGCGTGCGGACTTATATCAACGGCAAGGTGGTGCAGGACGGGCCGGTCGGCGACATGACTTTCCCTATCGATTACATCTTCGCCGATCTGTCACGGCACATCACCTTTCTGCCGGGTGACATAGTACTCACCGGTACCCCAGCCAACTCCCGCCCCATGAATATTGGTGATATCGTCGAGGTGGAAGTAACCGGCGTGGGACGCATTTCCAACACCGTGCAGGAGGTGCCCTCACCGACGCACAAGGTCGGACACCAGCCGAACGACAGCGAAGCAGTACGCCGCGTCGCGTTAGCACAGTTTTGAAGGCACCCGGAGTCAGACGAACTGAACCACCTCATTTGAGCCACGTTCAGCCCCTAAAATGAGTCATGAGTGCCTGAGAAAGCTCAATAAAGCCCAATGTTTGGCTGAATCATTTTCAAACCTTGTGCTTTGGATGCCAGCTTGCCGCTCGGCCACTGCGAGGGGAGGGATCATCTCGCGCGTGTCGATTGTCTCATCGGGTTGCATGAAGCGATAGCGCCAGACGCTCCGGCGCAGTTGCAGCCGATTTATCGGACCTTGAAACGAGTCACAGGTGTTTGGCTGAATCACTTTCAACCGGTCCCCGCAGCCTGACTGGGCTGCTTAGGGCGTGCGGGTCCGCTGGTGTGCCGCTAGGACCATATTCTGGAATTGGACAACACCATTCTCATGGACACCAGAAAGGCGACCGCGTTCATATATCCCTGCTTCGAGATTCTTCTGCACGGCGCTACAAATGTCTATGTCTTCCTTCGCGACCATATAGGCCCAATCGATGAGCGCATCGCACTCTTCCTGTTTAGCGGGATCAATATCCTTCACGAAGTAACGATAGGTAAGGCGCATGCTGCGTGGGCCTGTAGGCTCGAGTTGGGCAACATTCATCCCCCAATTGTACATGTTGAAGAAGAGGCCCGGTAGCCGCCAAACCCAGAAACCGTCCGTCTTGCCGCCCTCACGCGCCTCGGCTGTATGGCTTTGTAACGTATCGCCGACCGTGGTGATCTTGTAGCTCGCCATGTCGATCGAGGCATTGAGCCCCGGATGGATAGTCGGGATGTGCCAGGCCTCGGCATAATTATCGCCATAGGTCTTCCAGTTTATATTCGCCTCAATGGTGAATTCGCGCACGAGCTGCAACTCCTCGACCGGGTAGCGCAATGCGGCTCTCGCTATGTCTTCAAGCCATTGCTCAATCGGCGCGACGGGATCGAGCGAGACGAAGACGAGGCCGCGCCAGACGGCGCATTGAACGGGGAAGAGGCCGAATTCGTCTTTGTCTATCTCCATGCTAGGTGCGCCCTTGAGGCGGCCTTCGAAATCATAGAGCCAGCGATGATAGGGGCAGGAGATGCGATCCACATGGCCCGCACATTCCTGCACCAGCGGCGAGGCGCGGTGCCGGCAGACATTGTGGAAGGCGCGGATAACATCATCCTTGCCTCTGATGGCGAAGATCGGATAACCGGCAAGTGTTGTTGACACATAGTCGCCTGCGGCACTGAACTGCGCCTCGCGGCCGATCAGTACCCAGTGCCTTGCCCAGATTTCCCGGCGCTCGATCTGCCAGGCTTCCTCGCTCCAGTACCAGTCGGCCGGCAGCGTTTCCGGACTTACACAGGGCAGGGTTTCGGACATATCGGGCATGGCGTATTTCCCTCGCATGGATTTTCCGGCGAAGGCTAACAGCGAGGAGGCGGCTCCCCATATGCCCCCTTTAGGACGGGTCAGGCCGCGTCGGCTGCGGCGTCGTCAAGCGTCTCGAAGAAGAGCGCGAGGAGTTCCGCCTGCGAGCGCACATCGAGCTTCACATAGATGCGCTTGATGTGATTGCGCACTGTGCCGGGCGCGATGCCCAATAAGCGCCCCACGGCCTTGGGCGGCAAGCCCTTGAGAAGAAGGTTCGTCACTTCCTTCTCTCGCTCGCTCAGGCTGTCGCCGCCGAAGCGTTCATAGGCAGCAGAAAGAATCTGGTGTAGCCGGAATGAGCTGTCATCGTTCTGCCTTTCATTTCGCATCAGCGAGCGGATGTGGAAGGCGGCGCTTTCAACCGCTGCGAGCACGGCATTGAGGCGCCTGTATTCGACTGCGGTGAAGGAGAGAGCAGGTCCAAGCCGCATGAGCGACACATAGACTGCCATATCCTCTTCCACATGAAGCAAGTAGCAGATCTCATCTACCATGCCATAGGGCCGGTAATAGGATAGGTAATAGTCGCTCTTGCGAAAATCCGGCGGAAAGATTTCCCGAGGTGAAAGGCAGACGCTTTCACGGCCTGCGAGAAAACGGTCATAGGTGGGGTCGAGCAGATATTTGCCGTCACTATAGCCGTGGTTCCATTCATCATGGCCATCGACATCGACGATTACGGGCGGTGCCTTGCGGCGATAGAGGCCGACATAGATGCGTGTGTCAGGTGCAAGCGCACTGAGCCCCTCGGCAAGCTGCGCTGCGCTCTCCTCCGCGCTCTCGGCGCCAAGGCTTGCAGCAAGACCCCGACTCCATGAGGCGACGGCATTGATCGGCAGCGTGTCTGCCCGGCTATTCCTTTGTGTCATGCGTCTTGTGCCCGCATCTGACGATCTCCTCCCTATCCCGCTTCTGTCGACGGTTATTCAGAAATTGTAACACGCTTATCCGCGTCGCAAAGACCGATCATTGCCGCCCTATAGCCTACCAAGGACACAGAAGAGGTGCGGCAGATGCCGTAGTCATGGGGCATGGAAAGACCGTCAAGCAAGGAGAGTGTCTTGAGCTTCGCCGAGCACAAGGTTAATCGCGAAAGCGTCGAAAATCTCGACCGGCGCTATAATATTCATCCGTTTACGGATCTCGCCCTTATGGAGAAAGCGGAGCGCACGGTGATTGCGTCTGCTCAGGGAAATTATGTTTATGGCGAGGACGGGCGGAAGTTTCTCGATGGTCTTGGCGGCATGTGGTGCGTTAATATCGGTCATGGCCGCGACGAGATGGCGGATGCCATTGCCGACCAGATTCGCCGCCTTGACTATTACTCACCCTTCGATGATTTGACCTCGGCGCCTATGGCCATGCTGGCAGAAGAGCTTGCGCAGCGTGCACCCGGCTCGCTCAATCGTGTTCTCTTCACCACTGGGGGGTCCACTGCGGCGGATTCGGCCATCCGCCTTATCCATCATTATTTCATCCGCAAGGGCGAACCGACGCGCCGACATATCATCACGCGCGACCGTGCCTATCATGGCAGCACCTATCTGACCGCCTCGCTCAGCGATCAGGGGTATTCGACCGACTGGCTACCAGAGACGAGTTTCATTCATCATCTGAGTGCGCCTAGCCTTTATCGCCGCCCGGAAGGGACAAGCGAGGCAGAGTTCCTCGACATGCTCGCCGCTGAGTTCGAGACGAAAATTCTGGAGCTCGGGCCGGAGAACGTCGCCTGTTTTATCGCGGAGCCTATTCAGGGATCGGGCGGCGTAATCGTGCCGCCTCAAGGTTATCTGAAGCGTATGCTCGGCATTTGCCGCCGATATGGTGTGCTCTATGTTTCGGATGAGGTGGTGACGGCGTTTGGGCGTCTGGGCCATATGTTTTCATCTGAAGCTGAGTTCGGCATCGTTCCCGATATCATTACCTGCGCCAAGGGGCTGACATCAGGCTACATCCCGGCGGGCGCTATCATCATGTCTGACGAAATCTATGAAGTGCTGAGCCGCCCCGGTGCCTATTTCAATACCGGTTTCACCTATACGGGCCATGCTGTCGCCTGCGTGGCTGCACTCAAGAATATCGAGATCATCGAGCGCGAACGAATCTGCGAGCGTGTGCGGGAGATCGGCCCCTATTTCGAAGAGCGATTGGCCTCGCTGGCGGAGCTACCGCTTGTGGGCGATGTGCGGGGTTTACGTTTCATGATGTGCATCGAATATGTCGCGAACAAGGAGCGCAAGGAACTGTTCGGCGACGATATCAAAATCGGCAAGCGCATCTGGCGGCATTGTCAGAAGCGCGGCCTTCTGGTGCGCCCGCTTGCCCACCTCAATGTGCTCTCGCCGCCGCTGACGCTGGAGCGGGACGAGATCGATTTCGTGGCGGATGTACTGCATGACGCCATTCTCGATACGACAGACGAACTGGCGCGGGGGGGCGTCCGGATCGGCTGATCGAACTGCTGCGGCATTGTCCTATCCGGGGCATAGCGCGCTTGCGCAAAGGCGGCATAGCCTTTGAGTATAGCCGCCAAGGGAAGGCGGGGTTGATCTGAGGCCGGTTCCGGGGAGGAGCGGGCAGGATAAGGGGGGGTTCGATGTTGCTACGCCACGGGTCGTTTCGTGCGCCGTTTCTGCCGGGGGCTGTCGTTGCCCTGCTCGCGGTTTCCGCTCCAGGAACAGCCGGGGCCATGCAGTTTAAATACGGTCGGGCAGATATTTCCCTCGATACCACCATCTCGGCGGGTGCATCCATCCGCACATCGGGGCGGGATTGTTCCTTCATTAGCATCGCCAATCCGCAAGGCTGCGCCAATGACGGCCTCACCGACAATTATGATGACGGCAATCTGAACTACGACCAGTGGGATGTTTTTTCTGCCCCGCTATCCGGCATGTCCGAACTTGAAGTGAAGCTCGACAATATGGGCGCCTTCCTGCGCGGCTCCTATTTTTTTGATCCGGTCAATACCGATAAGGAATCAACCCGCCGCACCGATCTGACCGATGCGGCGGTGAGCCGGCTTGGCCGCCGTGCCCGCCTTCTTGATGCTTATATCTATGGCGATATTCCGGTGGGCGATATGCCTGTGAATGTTCGCCTCGGTAACCAAGTCATCAACTGGGGCGAAAGCATTTTTTATGCGGGCGGCATTGCCCAGACCAATTCCTTTGACATGACGAAGCTGCGCGGTGCAGGGGCGGAAATCAAACAGGCTTATCTGCCCGCGCCGATGGTGCAGGCGCAGTTCTCGCCTGTCGTCAATCTCGACGTTTCCGCCTACTACCAGTTCCGTTGGAACGAGACGGAGCTTGATCCCGTTGGCACATTCTTCTCGCTTGAAGATGCGGTTGGCCCCGGCGCGGTCGGCCTTTTCTATGGTCCGGCGCTTGGCGGCTTTGGTGATCCTGCTGCATCCGGCGTGGACGCACAGACGCAATTCCTGCTCGGCACGGGTATCCCGTTGACCAGCGACCGCACGCCCTCTCATAGCGGCCAATGGGGTGTGAGCGGTCGCTATTTTGCTGAAGCCTTAGATACGGAATTTGGCATTTATTATCTGCGCTACCATCAGAAAGTGCCAGTGGTCGGTGCTTTGGCGGCCTGCGACCCGGTCTTCTTCTGCTATCCGGTCGCCTATTACCGCAATTATGTGCCCGATCAGGATCTTGTCGGCGCGACGGCCAGTTTCGTTTGGCAGGATATATCTGTCGGCGTTGATGTGAACTATCAACCCGATTATCCAGTGCCTCTTGCCGATCCGTTCACGGCAGCCGCGATCACGGCCACGCTGGTCGATCCCGTCGGCTTCACGGGCTCGGCGGATGAGCAGGGCTTTATCCGAGAGAACCGGACACAGACCATTCTGAATGCCCTTTACTCTGCCGGACCCGCCGCCCCTGTTCTCGGTACGGCGATTACGGCGCTCGGCATGGATGATCTGACGATCATCGCCGAAGGCACATGGACGCATTTCGACAGCAAGCCTGCCGGAACCTTCGGTGCGCGCAATGCGGTTGGCTACATGCTCGATATAACCGGTAGCTATCAGGGCATCTTCGGCACGCCCTGGGTGCTCTATCCGGGCATCGCTATCCGGCATGACGTGAACGGTACGGCGCTCGATTATGCTCTGACGGATACGCATATCAGTGGTCGCAAGCAGATCACGCTCCGGCTTACAGCAGACTATCAATCCACCTGGAGTATGAGCCTCGCCTATACGAATAATTTCGGTGGCGGCTACACGAACTTTGCGCAGGACCGAGACTTCGCATCCTTTGCGGTGTCCTACGCCTTCTAGGCAATCTGTCAAAGCAACGGAAGGCGAGGGGGAGAAATGAACATGTCAATCAAGATTTCCACAGCAACGGCGTTTCTCGTTTGCGGCATCGCGTTCGCCAGCGGCCCGGCGCGTGCGGATGGCGTCGCCGATCTTGGCACCCGGCTCACGCCCATCGGCGCAGAGACGGCAGGCAATGCAGAGGGCTCCATCCCCGCATGGACAGGCGGCATCGATGCGCCCGTTGCAGGCTATGTGCAGGGGCAGGACTATATCGACCCATATGCGGGGGATACGAAACGCTTCTCGATCACGCGGGACAATATTGATGCGTACAAGGACAAGCTGACCGCAGGCCAGATCGCGCTTCTGCAACGCTATGATGGCTACCGGATGGATGTATATCCGACACGCCGCAGTTGTACCTTTCCCACAAGCGTTCAGGAAAAGACGAAAGCGAATATCAGCACGGCGAAGCTTGATCCAGGCACGCATGACCTCATCGATGCCGTCCCCGGCGGCTTCCCGTTCCCTCTACCCAAAACAGGCGCAGAGGTAATGTGGAACCACCGTGCCGCCTTTGAAGGTGTTGCGCGAAGCGTGGTCGGCACCACGGCTGTTGTTGCGACAGATGGCCGTTTCGTACCCCTGAAATGGGACGAAATCCGTCTCTCCAACTATTACAATCCCGAGCGGACCGAGTTTTCGCAACTCGGCAATGTGCAGGTCAAATATCTCAGCACCTATATCGCGCCTGCCCGCGTCGCCGGTGAAATGTATCTCGTGCATGAGACGTTGAACGGCGAGCGCAATGCCTGGTTCTACAGTCCCGGTCTGCGCCGCGTACGCCGCGCGCCGACGCTCTCTTACGACAATCCGGTTTCAGGTTATGAGGGCCTCGGTACCTCCGACCAGCTCTATATGTATAATGGCCGCCTTGACCGCTATGACTGGAAACTTGCCGGAAAGCAGGAAATATATATTCCCTACAACAACTATGAGTTCGCGCATTCAAAGCATAGTGTCGCGGAACTGACCGGCCCTTCCTATCCGAGCCGGGGTGCGATGCGCTATGAGCTCCACCGCGTCTGGGTGGTCGAGGCAACTGTGAAGCCCGGCCTACGACACCTGCTGGCAAAGCGGGTCTTCTACGTGGATGAGGATAGCTGGCGTGTTGTCGCCACCGACATCTATGACGGGCGCGACAATCTGTGGCGCTATCAGGAGGAAACGACGGTCAATGCCTATGACGTACCCACCTGCTTCGGTTTCGGCCAGGCGCTCTATGACCTTCAGGTCGGTCGTTACATTCTTGATCTCGTCTTCAATGACGACAAGCGGCCGAACTTCCATGCTGCCGCCGAGGTAACGGACAGCATGTTCGAGGTCGGTGCGCTGCGCAAGCTGGGAACGCGCTGAGGCTCCCGGGGGCTGGGGTCGCATGTCCGCCCATCGGGGCGGGCGCGAAAGGGGCGGAGGCGAAACGCTTCCGCCCTTTTTGTTGGAGCTGACGGTGAGTTCGAGTTAAGCGATGACGATGATGCACGGAGCGGGGAAGCGGGGCGAAATGCGCGAGAAGCGATGGGTGAATAGGGGTGATGGTGGCCTTCCGGCGCTCTTTCTCGTTGCCGCCTGCGGCGCTTATGGCGCGATCATCGTCTCGATATTGCCGAGCCTTGTGGGCGCCTGGGTTTCGGATCACGGATTGACGGAACAACTCGCAGGCGAAGTCGCCGCGGCCAACGTACTCGGCGCGACGCTCGGTCTTGCTCTCGCGCTTTTTCTGGTGTCGCGCTGGCCGCTGCCCCATATCGCGCGCCTTGGGCTCGGTCTCGCCATGACGGGTGACATGTTGTCGATCTGGGCGGACAGCTTTCTTGTGCTCTGCCTGCTGCGCGCGCTGAGCGGCCTCGGTGTCGGCCTTCTTACCGGTGCCGTCACCAACTGGATCGGTCGGAACGAACATGCGGCGCGAGGCTTCGGCATGTACACCATGCTGCAGTTTATCGTCGCCGCCGGCTATATCGCGCTTATTCCCGTGCTCGTTCCGTTTCTCGGCGGGGCGAGCGTCTATCTCTGCCTTCTCGCGCTCGGATTTCTTTCCTTGCTGCTCGTGCCGCTCCTCAATCTGAACGGCGGTTCTGAGCCGTTGCGAGCCATGTCCGTTGCGGTGACGGGTGATAAAGCGCAGGAGGACCGTCCCTTCATGAAGCTGCTTTCCCTGCTTGCCTTCGGCCTTTTCTGCGTCGCGGCCGTTGGACTCTGGAGCTACATGCTGCGCTTCGGCACAATTCTCGGCATAGAATCTGAACGGGTGACACAGATTCTGGCGTTCTCCGCCCTTTGCGGTATTCCCGGCACCATCCTCGTCGTTGCGCTCGGCGCGCGTTACGGGAGGACATGGCCGCTCATGCTCGCGCTTCTGGTTTATACGGTGCCGGCCATTCTCTTCGGTGTGGCGGAAGTGTCCGTGGCGATCTTTATTGGCGGCCTTGTCGTGCAGAACATCGCCTGGGCGGTCGTCGCACCATACTTTCAGGCGGTGCAGGCGGCGCTCGATCGCACAGGCCGCCTTGCTGTGTGGGGTGTGCTCGTTGTGTCGCTTGGGGCAGGCATTGGCCCCGCGTTGACGGGCTTCCTGATCGAAGGCTCATCCTATGCTTTCGCGTTTGCTGCCGCAATCGGCGTATTGGTGCTCGCCGCTCTCACGAGCCTTGCCCCCGCGATTGCGGGCGACAGGGATGAAGCGGTGCGCTCGAAAGTGTGAGCCTCAGAGCTCACTGCGGAAATCCGGGAAAGCATCGCCTGCATAAAGAGGCTCTGCAGTACGCTCATAGGCATGAGCCAGTGCAAAGACCGTGTCATCATCATAGCGCTCACCGATGATCTGGATCGATGTCGGTATATTGTTCGTGGCCCGGCCTGTCTGCGCGACGATAATCGGATGCAGGTAGAGAAGGTTGAACGGATGGGTAAGGGACCATCCGGTCGTCGGATCGACGCTCACATTATTGATCGTGAGCGCATCCGTCGCATGATTGGCCGCAGCGGCGATTGACGGCAAGCCCGTGGTCGGCGTGACAAGTGCATCGAAGCCTGAGTTGAAGATCGCGTGAATATCAGTGTTGAGTTCAGCGACCAACATGGCGGCAGCTTCCTGTGTGCCAGCGGGCATCGCCTGCGCCTTGCGATAAAGATTGTGATACTGGTCTGACACCTCCGCAGGATTGGTCATTATTTCCTGGATCTGATCGAAAAAGACCCGCCAGAAGCCGGTGAGAAGCGTGCCATAGAAGGCATCTTGTATCTTTTCCGGCGTCCAGGAGATCGACACTTCCTCCACTCTTGCGCCGAGCCGTTCGAAATCAGCCAGTGCGCGCTCTGTATTCGCCCGCACTTCGGGGTCGATCTGCGCAAAGCCGAGATCCGGGCTATAGGCGATGCGCATACCAGCCACGGAAGGCAGCGGGCGCGGCAGCCTGTGTTTCGGCAGCGCCGTATGGTCATAGGCGGCAGGACCATTGCCGAGGTCGTACATCAGCGAAAGATCGTCCATGCTGCGCGCCATCGGGCCATAGACGGAGTTTGGCACGAGGGTCCAGGGCATGACGCTCGGGAAGCGACCGAACGGTGCTTTGAAACCGTAGACGCCGTTAACGCTGGCAGGCAGTCGGATCGATCCGCCGGAATCGCTGCCGGTTGCAAGTGTCGTGGTACCCGCCGCCAGTGCCGCGCCAGAGCCGCCTGATGAGCCGGACGGCGTGTAGGCAAGATTCCAAGGATTACGTGTCACACCCCAATGTGGAGAGGTGGTGACGGTGCTGATGCAGAATTCCGGTACGGTGGTCTTCGCATGGACGATTGCGCCAGCATCAAGATAGCGCTGTACCATAGGGTGCGAGGATGGCGCGATATAGTCCAGGAAGAGCTTCGAACCTGATGCCGTTACTCTGCCCGCCACGTCGGTATCGTCCTTGATGGCAATCGTAACGCCTTCCAGGGGGCGTGCTTCGCCAATCATATAGCGGCGTTCAGCTTTCCTCGCCGCTACCTGCGCCTCATCATAGAACTTCCACGCGAAGGCATTGATCTTTGGTTCAATCTCCTCCGCCCGGGCGATTTGGGCTTCCAGCACGTCGACAGGCGAGAGCTGTTTCAAGCGATAGAGGCGAAGCTGCGTCGCGGCGGACAAATAGGCGAGGTGAAGCTTGTCGGTCATCCGGGGTTCCTTCGATGCGTCTTGCATAGTAAGCGACCCCGTGCCCGCGCGACGCCATATCCTTGTTGGGCCAGCGCCTCAGGACGAATAATCGCCTTTATTTCCGTAAATTCCTCGATGCCGAAAATGCCGCCTTCGCGGCCATTGCCGGACTGGCGGTAGCCGCCAAAGGGTGTCCCGGCACCGGGAATTGCCATGTTGAGGTGAACCTGACCGGCGCGCAGCCGCCGCGCGATGGACAGAGCGCGTGTCTCGTCTTGCGAGCAGAGATAGGCGGCAAGGCCATAAGGAGTGTCATTCGCCAGAGCAATGGCTTCGTCCTCGTCCCGGTAGGAGAGGATCGAGAGGACGGGGCCGAATATCTCATCTCGCGCGATGGTCATGTCCGGCGTCACATGAGCAAACACGGTCGGTCGCACGAAATAACCCGGAGTGAGGTGGGCAATGGGTTCCGGACCGCCTGCCGCGAGGACCGCGTTCTCCCGCTGGCCGATGCGGATATAGTTCACCACACGTTCGTAATGTGCGTGAGAGACAAGAGGGCCGACATCAATGTCGCTTTCCAGCGGATTGCCGACGCGCAGGGCGTTCGCGACGGCGGCAGCCTTCTGCGCGATTTTATCATGCCGTTCCTCGGGAACGAATATGCGCGTCGGAGCATTGCAGGACTGGCCGCTGTTTTCCATGCAGGCGTGAACAGATTGTTCGATCACGGTGTCAAAGTCCGCATCGCGCAGAAGGATGTTGGCTGATTTTCCACCGAGTTCCTGCGTTACACGCTTCACGGTTGGAGCGGCGTTAATGGCGACTTTCACGCCTGCTGCCGTCGAGCCGGTGAATGACACCATATCGACAAGCGGGTGTGAGGAGAGCGCTGTACCCACGACGGATCCGTCACCATGCACAAGATTGAAAACGCCGGCAGGCACACCCGCCTCGATCATGACTTCCGCGAAAATCGTGGCGGACATGGGCGTGAGTTCGCTGGGCTTCAATACCATGGTGCAGCCTGCCGCAAGTGCGGGTGCGACCTTACCTGCGATCTGATTGAGCGGCCAGTTCCAGGGCGTGATTAGGACGCAGACGCCGATCGGCTCGCGGCGGAGAATGACGTTGGCCTCGTGCGGCTGCTCGATCTCGAATGTCTCAAAGGCGTCAATGACAGCACGAATATGGTCGGCACCGGCGGTAACCTGTGCCTCAAACGAAAGGCGGGACGGCGCGCCCATCTCCTCGGTTGTAGCGGCTGCAAAGTCACCATGGCGGCGCTCATAAACATTGAGGACCGACTTCAGCAACTGAAGGCGGTCCTTCTTGCTCGTCGCTGCGAAGGGAATGAAAGCAGCATGTGCCGAGCGGATAGCTGCATCTGCATCGGCTGCGGTCGCCATTGCGACCTTGCCATAGATTTCGCCATTCGCAGGATTGTAAAGGAGGCGTGTTTCCCGGCCTAAAGGGCTGACCCATTTTCCGTCAATCAGAAAGCTGTCGAAAAATTTCATTGTTCAATCGCGCCTTTGTGGAGTGATAACACTAGCAGCCAAGCCGAGAAAATCACCATGCTCTCTGTAGGCTAGAATGGCAGGTGAGGGGTATGGCATGGCCGAATGAGGACATTGAGCTACCGGACAGGCCGAGATAACTGAGAAGCCGGGCATTGCCTTTAGGCAAGGCGCGGCGCTGAAAACCCGCCGGGCCAGGATTCTCTCGGCGGAGGCGGGCATGTATCTCACCCAGGCAATTCATCGAGCGGTGGCGATGACACCGGACAAGATCGCCACAATTTGTGGCGACCGCGTGAGGACGTGGCAGGAGCTTGGCACGCGTGTCGCTCGTCTTGCGGATTCTCTGCGGCGGCTCGGTGTCGAGCGTGGTGATCGGATTGTCATCCTTGCCATGAATTCAGACCGCTACTTCGAAGCTTGTTTCGCTGTGTGGTGGGTTGATGCGGTGATCCTGCCGATGAATACACGCTGGTCAGTGACCGAGCACATCTATTCTGTTGAGGATGCTGGTGCATCTCTGCTTCTCGTTGATGAGGTGTTTCTCGAAGTGGGGCTTGCGGTAGGTGATGCCTGCCCTCAGATCGCGCACACGATTTATATGGGCGATGGAAACGCACCGGAGGCCTGGCCGCATTTTGAAGCTCTGATCGCTGCGGGCGATGACGTGGACGATGTGAGGCGCAGTGGTGACGAACTTGCCGGCATCTTCTATACGGGCGGCACCACCGGTTTCCCGAAGGGGGTGATGCTGTCGCAGCAATCTCTGTGGACGAGTGCGCTCTCGATCGGTGCGGGTACACAAGGGTTCCATCCCGGTATGAGCTATCTCCATGCCGCTCCTATGTTTCACCTTGCGGACTTTGCCATGTCGAATGGCACATCAATCGTAGGTGGGTCGCATGTCTTTATGCCAAGTTTTGAGCCGGCTGCATTTCTAAAGCTCATGGAAGAGCACAAGGTAAGTTTCACGCTGCTCGTGCCAACCATGATCCGTCTCCTGCTCGATTGTCCTTCCTTCGGTAAGCATGATCTTTCGACATGGGAAGGGATGCTCTATGGCGCATCTCCCATGGCAGAAGCACTGTTGCGTGAGGCGCTTGCGAAGCTGCCGCACGTCGCCTTCACGCAAGGCTATGGCCAGACGGAACTCGCGCCAATCGCCACACTGCTCGGTCCGGAGTATCACAAACTCGACGGTCCAAACCCACAGCGTTTGCGCTCTGCCGGCCGACCGGGTCTCTGCGTGGAGGTGCGCATTCTCGATGCCGATGGAAAAGAGCTGTCACGAGGGGAAGTGGGCGAGGTCGCGGTGCGCGGGCCAAACACCATGCTTGGTTATTGGAACAAGCCGGAACAGACCGCCGCAACGCTGATCGACGGCTGGGTCCTGACCGGCGATGGCGGGTATATGGACGCGGACGGCTTCCTCTACATCGTCGACCGCATCAAGGACATGATCGTCTCGGGCGGCGAGAACGTATTTTCGGCGGAAGTCGAAAACGCAATCATGCAGCTCGACAGCGTGGCCGAATGCGCGGTGATCGGTGTGCCGGATCCGAAATGGGGCGAGCGGGTCCACGCCGTCATCGTGCCGAAGGCAGGCGCTAAGATCGACGCTGACAGCATCGCACCGCACTGCCGGATGCATATTGCTGGATATAAGTGTCCGCGCAGCGTGGATATCCGCATGGACCCGCTGCCGAAATCGGCTGCTGGCAAGATACTCAAAACTGAATTGCGTCATCCCCATTGGGAAAATCAGGACCGTAATGTCAGCTAGAAGGGAATGGGTGAGATGGGCAATCGTGTAGTCGTCGCTGGGGTCGGCATGCTCCCCTTCGCAAAGCCGGGCGCGAGCGCTTCATATGATGAGATGGGAGCGGATGTTATTCGCCTCGCGCTCGTGGACGCTGGGCTTGACTATGACGAGGTGCAACAGGCCTATGCTGGCTGGGTGTATGGAGACTCAACAGCTGGCCAGGCCGCGCTCTACAAAGTGGGTCTTACCGGTATTCCCGTCTTTAATGTGAACAACAATTGCTCCACCGGTTCTTCCGCGCTTTTCCTGGCGCGGCAGGCGGTGGAGGCTGGCATTGTCGATTGTGCGCTGGCTTTCGGTTTTGAACAGATGGCGCCCGGTGCGTTGAGCACAATGTTCAACGACCGGCCAAATCCGCTTGGCGACTTTCTGCAAGTCGCCGATGACAGTTTCCACGGGGCGAGCGACGTGCCGATGGCGCTGCGTCTCTTCGGCGGGGCGGGCTATGAGTACCAGCAGACATTCGGCGCAAAGACCGAAACCTTCGCCAAGGTCCGCGAGAAGGCGAGTCGCCACGCCGAGCATAATGAGCGTGCAATCTTCCGTGTGCCGGTGAGTGTGGACGAGGTTATGCAGTCCCCAAAAATGTTTCTGAACCTGACAAGGCTTCAGTGCTGTCCGCCGAGCTGCGGCGCGGCAGCGGCTGTTCTCTGTACGGAAGCGTTCGCACGCGAGCATGGGCTTGATGGAAATATCATTATTTCCGGTCAGGCTATGACGACAGACTTCCCCTCGACCTTCGCCGAACAGAGTCTCATAAAGATCGTGGGTTCGGACATGACGAAGGAAGCGGCCAGCTGTGTTTACGAACAGGCCGGGATCGGACCGGACGATGTGGACGTCGTTGAACTGCATGACTGCTTTACCACCAATGAAGTCATTACTTATGAGGGCTTGGGACTTTGCCCGGAGGGTGGTGCAGAGAAATTCATCTGGGACGGTGACAATACCTATGGCGGCAAGGTCGTGACCAACCCTTCCGGCGGACTTCTTTCGAAAGGTCATCCGCTCGGTGCGACGGGGCTTGGTCAATGCGCGGAACTCACATGGCAGCTTCGCGCACAGGCGGGGGTCCGTCAGGTGGAAGGTGCGCGCATCGCCCTTCAACACAATCTGGGTCTTGGCGGTGCCTGTGTCGTCACGCTCTATGAACGCTTGGGGTAATCAATGATCGACCGTTCCTTTATCGGACATGAATTTGCGCCGGTGACAGTTGAGGTGGAAAAAGGGCGCTTGCGCTTCTTTGCGAAGGCCACTGGAAATGCTGATCCCACTTATTTCGACGAGGCGTCAGCGAGAGATGCAGGATATTCCTCCCTTCCGGCGCCGCCGACTTTTCTTTTCTGCCTTGAGATGGAGCGGGAGAATCCAATGGACTTTCTTGATCTGTTGAAAGTCGATCTTGGTCGTGTGCTGCATGGCGAACAGAGTTTCACTTATTACGCGCCGGTATGCGCGGGTGATCAGATCACCTTCAGGTCCCGTATCGCCGATATTTACGACAAGAAAAACGGTGCGCTGGAGTTCATCGTGATGGATACGGAATGTCGAAACCAGAACGACGAGCGTGTCACCAATATGCGCCGCTCCATCGTCGTGCGTAACGGCTGAGGACAGGGATATGGCCGATATTGCAACTGCAGCGCTGGGCACTGAGGTCGGTCGCATGACTGCCGGCCCGATCACGAGGCATATGCTCGCGCTCTATTGTGGAGCATCCGGGGACCACAATCCTATTCATGTGGATATTGATTTTGCAAAGGCGGCCGGCATGCCCGATGTTTTTGCACATGGTATGCTTTCCATGGCCTTTCTTGGTCGGCTGGTGACTGGACTTGTTCCGCAATCGGTTCTGCGCGGCTTTAGCTCGCGCTTCATCTCGATCACTGAGCTTGGTGCTGAAATTACCTGTATTGCGAAGCTTATCGACCGCTTTGAAGAAGCAGGGGAGAAGCGGGCGCGTCTTGAACTCGTCGTAATGGATCAGGTGAGCGATGTGAAACTCGTAGGCGAGGCCGTCATCGCGCTCACATGAACGAGGGAATATTCAAAGTGTCAAAACTTGAAGGAAAAGTGGCTCTGATCTCCGGCTCGGGCCGTGGCATCGGTCGCGCGCTGGCGCTGAAGCTTGCTTCTGAAGGTGCGCGCATCGTTGTTAATGACATGGATAAAGATTCGGCAGCCGGAACAGTTGAGGATATCCGCAGCCGTGGTGGGGAAGCTGTCGCCTGTGTGGGGAGCGTGACCGATGGTGATTTCGGTGATCGCTTCGTCAAGATGGCGCTCGACACCTGGAATGGGCTCGACATTATCGTCAACAATGCTGGCTATACTTGGGACAATGTTATCCAAAAGATGACGGATGAGCAGTTTCAAGTCATGCTTGATGTACATCTTTCCGCTCCGTTCCGTATTCTTCGCGCGGCGGCAGAGCCCATCCGCGTTCTTTCGAAGAAAGAAGCGGGTGAGGGGCGCGAGGTTTTTCGTAAGATTGTGAATATCTCTTCTGTTGCAGGCCTTGGCGGCAATACGGGGCAGGTGAGCTATTCTTCTGCCAAGGCGGGTCTTGTCGGCATGACGAAGACGCTCTCCAAGGAATGGGGCCGATATAAGGTGAATGTGAATTGTGTTGCCTTCGGCTTCATCAAGACACGACTCACTCAGCCGCTGACGAGTGAGGGCGCGAGCATCGATGTGGAAGGTCGTAAGATTGCGGTGGGTGTGCAGCCTGCTTTCATTGATGCAATGGAAAAGCAGATGATACCGATTGGCCGTGCCGGTACGCCGGAGGAAGCGGCGGATGGCGTCTATCTTTTCTGCACGCCGGAATCAAACTACATCAGCGGCCAGGTCGTCGTCGTTGGGGGAGGCGTTTCGCTCTGAGCCGGCAGGTTCCACGCACAACGCGGCAGGAGACTTGGATAGCCATGCATTACGCTTGCCCGGTCGGCGGCAGGCGCATTATGTAAGCGCGCGGCGTGTGGCCAGTTCTGTAGGCTAAATGCACCACCATGCTTAACGAATAAATCGTGCTTCGCTATCTTTACGGTCAGATTGAGCGTCTCGGTAATAATTTCGACTTGATGAACTATTATGTTGCCAAGTGACTTCGTCTGGCGCCGCTGACGTGCGCTTTGTTAGATGGCGGTTGCGTTCTCTAAAAATGCAAGAAAAATCAAATGCTTAACAGTATTGAGTCAGACGAACTTGAAAACCACCCCATCCGAGTCACGTTAAGCCGGTGAAACGAGTCACGGGCTCCCAAAAAAGTTCAACGAATTCAATGCCGGGCTGAGTCACTTCGAACCTGCGCCTATACATTTTCTGCGCCGGCCGCCGTGATGGGCGACGACACTGGCCGAGGTGCTCGTCGAAAAGCCCGGCCAGCACGCCCGGGATATCGCGAAGGTATCGGGCGCAGATGGTGATGTTTCTAAGTCGCCCGATGGTACAGAGACGACAGGATAAGCCTTATCGTATCGTTAGCGCTCCTTGTCGGTCTGTAGGTCGGCTTCGCAACGACCTCCTTGATCTCCAATATTCGCCTCCACGTCGGCTTTGACCTTCACGGGAA
>JBAYOU010000003.1:0-52280 GCA_041678065.1 Parvibaculum sp.
GGCGAGGTGGAGCCTATCGGCCCGAAGGCGCGCCACCTGAACCATGTCTTTGCCTATCCCGAGGGCGAAGAAAACCAGTTGACGCGCTGGGCGGCAGCGGGGCTTCTCACCGGGCTCCCGGATATGGCCAAGGTTCCTTCTGTTCCTGACTGGCTTGATCTGGCAGCGCCGCTTGATGTGCGGGCGCGGGGCTGGCTCGACATAAATTGTGCGCATTGCCACCGGCGCGGCGGACCTGCCGATAATTCCGGCCTCTTCCTCACATGGGATGAGAAAGACCCGGTGGCGCTTGGCATTCGCAAGCGCCCGGTTGCGGCGGGGCGCGGTGCGGGCAATCTCGCTTTTGATATTGCACCGGGCGACCCCGATGGCTCGATCCTGATCTACCGGATGGAGAGCAATGAGCCGGGCGTCATGATGCCGGAGACGGGACGCACACTGACGGATGATCGTGCGGTTGCTCTGTTGCGCGAATGGATCAGCGCGATGAAGTGAGCCGGGTGGCTCAGGCCTCCGGTTCGCCGCCCAGCGTGTCGGCCATGACAGCGCCGCGTTCCCCCATGGGCTTTCTTTCGCCTACGGTTGAATCCCTTGCGGTCTGGTGTTCGATCTCCGCATTGATTTCCGCGCCGATGATGACGATCAGTACCGAAATCCAGCTCCACATCATGAGGCCGACCACGGCACCAAGCGCGCCATAGGTGGCGTTGTAATTTGCGAAATTCTCCAGATAGAAGGAGAAGGCAATCGAGGCTGCGATCCAGACCATTGTCGCAAGCGCCGAGCCCCATGTGATCCAGCGCAGCCGCGCCTGATGGCGGCTTGGCCCGTAGCGGTAGAGAAGCCCCAGCGCGAAGCTCACCGCCCCCAGCAGCACGGGCCATCGCCCGAGCCTCACGAGAAGCTCGGCCCAGCGGTCGAGATGGAGAAGGGCGAGAAGCGCGGGCACGACGCCGACCGAGAGCAGAAAGAGCACGCCAATCCCGATAGCCCCGAGCGTGAAAGAGAAGGTGATGAAATGGAGCTTCACGAAGGAGCGCTTCTCCTCCTCGCCATAAGCGACATTCATCGCCTCGAAAAGCGCCTTCACACTGTTATTCGCACTCCACAGCGCAACGCCAAGACCGACCAGAAAGCCGAGGCTCAGCGCCTCCTGATCTTGCCGCAAGAGCGCATTGAGCTGGTCGTGGATGAGGTCGAGCCCTTCTGAGGGCAGGAGCCCACCCAGAAAGGCAATGTGATCGGCAATGGTCCGGGGGTCGGCGACGAAGCCATAGATCGAGACAAAAGCGGCAAGGGCCGGGAAGAGCGCGAGCAGGAGATAGAAGGTCACGCCCGCCGCCACCAGCATGACACGGTCGCGGGCGAGCTTGCGCAGAATGCGGCGTGTGATTTCCCACCAGCCTCGCGGCGGGATTTCGGAAGGCGCATCGGCGTAGCGGCCACGCTCATGGGCCAGATGGGGATGGGCGAGGCGAGGGGTCGTCTCGGGCGCCGGTGGCTCTTTGTTCATGGGAGAACAAACGCTCAAGGCGCGGCGGCTGTTCCCGTGAGGGGCTGTCGGCCAGGTGGCGGTTGGGCCTACTCATCCTCTGCGGAGGGGCGGGGCGTCTCCGCCGCCCGCTCCCAGACAAAGCCGAGTGCGGGATCAGGCACGTGAAAGGTCGCATAGGCATAGCCTGTGCCTTCGAAATAGCGGGCGATGAACGGCCCCTGATAATTGAGCCAGTCGCCATAGCGGCCAAGCCGATAGGGAAGGTTCCGGGGAAGGGCAGACTCAGTGGGCAGAAAGATGCTGTGTCGATAGGCGAGCGGTGGCCCATCCGCATCGATCTGAACCATGTCGGGTGCTGAGCAGCGGGCTTCCGGATCAACCTTGCAGCCATTGAAGGTGATCGCGTCTGGCCCCTCCTCGCCCTCGCGCCGCTCATGAAGCGGTGTCGCAAGGTCTCGCGAGCAGAAACCCGCCCCCGCATCCGCCGCAATGGCCGCATCGAGATAGACCGGCGCGCCATCATTTTCCCGCGCAAAGTCGAGCAGCGACAACATCGCCTCGCGCTCGGCGGCAAGAGTGACGCTCCCGCCCGGCAGGCAGGAGAGCCGAAAGGTCGTTACCGGCAAAGGATCGGCCGCCGCCGCTCGCGGAGCGTGAAAGAGCCCCATTACAAGAATGAGGGTGAAGATGGTGAATACCGGCTGCATGATTATCTCGCACGGGGCTCTGGAATCGCGGAAAATATTCCTTCGCGCTTTGGGCTTTTGTGAGGCATGAGGGCATGCTGGTTGAGGCTCCTGCGGTGATGGAGCGTAGGGTCAGCTCTGAAATGACATTGAATATTTGTTTCTCACAGGATACATTAAATGTTAATTGAAATCCGTCAGACTGTCGCCTTCTCGCGGTGGCTAGGCGGGTGAGGGATCGAAAGGCGCGCGCTCGTATTCTTGTTCGTATCGATCGGTTGGGCCGCGGCAATCCCGGTGACGTAAAGCCGGTAGGCGAAGGGGTGAGCGAGTTGCGGATAACCTATGGTCCGGGCTATCGCGTCTATTTTACGCAGAGAAGCAACAGGCTGGTTCTGCTGCTTTGCGATGGAAATAAGAGCAGTCAGAAGCGGGATATAGCCACAGCGCTTGCCATGGCGCGCGAAATTGGAGGCGAGAACCGAGATGTCGGTGAAAACGACAGCCTATGACAGCGCCGCCTATCTGAAGACCAGAGAGGATGTGGCGGCCTATCTGGAAGCAGCTTTCGAGGAAGGCGATGCATCCCTGATCGCGCATGCGCTGGGTGTGGTTGCTCGCGCCGAAGGTATGACGGATGTGGCAAAGCAGGCAGGGGTGACACGGGCGAGCCTTTACAAGGCGTTGTCCGTTGAAGGGAATCCTGAATTTTCGACTGTTTTGAAGGTGGTGCAGGCGCTCGGCCTCAAGATGAGGGTCGCTGCCTGAGTCCTTTCTAGATCACCCCGGCCTTCAGAAAGTCGTGGATATGGACAAGGCCTACCGGGCGGTTGTCTTCGGTCACGAAGAGGCTCGTGATCTTTCTTTCGTTCAGGATTTTTACCGCCTCGGAGGCGAGTGTTGCGGGGGACACGGTCCTGGGGGACCGGTTCATGATCTCGCCCGCGGTTTTTGTGAGGAGCCCGTCCGTCCCCGAATTGCGGCGGATATCGCCATCCGTGATCATGCCGATGAGGTGGCCTTCCTCGTCCACGATGCCGACGGCACCGAGGCTCTTTTGCGACATGATGAGCAGCGTTTCCGACATGCCCGTATCAGGGCCGGTTAGCGGCAGGTCATCGCCCGTATGCATGACCTCGCGCACGAGTTTCAGCATGGCACCGAGCTTGCCGCCCGGATGGAAGATGCTGAAATCCTTGGCAGAAAAGCCCTTGGTCTCGAGCAGCGCAATGGCAAGCGCATCGCCCAGCGCAAGCTGCATAGTGGTCGAGGTGGTGGGAGCGAGCTTGTTCGGACAGGCTTCTTCCGCCTTGGGCAGGACAAGGGCGACATCGGCGGCGGTGCCGAGCGCGCTCGCTTCAGCCGAGGTCATGGCGACGAGGGGAATGGCAAACCGTTTCGCATGGGAAATGATGCTCGAAAGCTCTGCCGTCTCGCCCGACCAGGAGAGGGCGAGGATGACATCGCCGCTCGTGATCATGCCAAGGTCGCCGTGGGAAGCCTCTCCGGGATGAACATATTGGGCGGGCGTGCCTGTGGAGGCGAGGGTCGCCGCGATTTTCCGGGCGATGTGGCCGGATTTTCCCATACCCGTCACGATGACCCGGCCCGTGGCTCCCTCCAGCAGGTCAACGGCTCTGGAGAAGGGGCCGTCCAGTGTCTCCATTAACGCCTTCAGGCCCTCGATTTCGAGGGTGAGCGTCCGGCGGGCGGAGGCCACGTGTCCGGCGTCGGCATTTGTCGGACGGGTTGCGGCTGTCGAATTATCGGCCAATGTGTCTTCCTTCGGCGGCGATCTCTTGAACGGCAGTGATTTGCTCTCTTATACAGCAGGCAGGGTGCGTTACGTCAGGGGTCCGTTTCGGATTTAACCGTATTGGCGGCGCATCTCCTTGTTTGCACACGGATTTCCGATAGTGTGCAAGATGATGGGGTGCTGCCGGAGCCGTTCATGGCCGCCCCGGGATGAGGTATCTGTGCGCGGATTTGTGGCGAGGTTGAAGGGCGCGTTTGGCGGCGCGGCGGAAGAAGCGGGGCTGCCACCGGGCCTGCGCGTCTATGCCATAGGCGATATTCATGGCCGCGATGATCTTCTGGCCACCCTTCATGAGCGCATAGAGGCGGACGCGAAAGCGGCGCCTGTCGAGCGTAACATCCTGATTTATCTGGGTGATTATGTTGACCGGGGCTTGCAGTCAAAGCAGGTGCTTGATCGGTTGGCGGGCAATCGTCTCGCCGGTTTTGAGCATGTCTTCCTCAAGGGCAACCATGAGCAGGCCCTGTTGCAGTTTCTGAGCGACCCGGCCTTTGGCAAGACCTGGAAATATTATGGCGGGCTCGAGACACTTCACTCCTATGGCATCAACGAGTTGACGCTGACAGATGACCCGGCGGCGTTTGAGCGGGCGCGGGAGCATTTTGCCGACGTGCTGCCTGAGGCGCATCGGCATTTCCTCGAGACACTTCAGGCATCGGCAGAGTTCGGCGGTTATTTCTTTGCACATGCAGGTGTAAGACCCGGCATATCGCTCAGCAGGCAGATTGAAGAAGACCTTCTCTGGATCCGCGACGATTTCCTGCAGTCCGGTGCCTCATTTGGCAAGATCGTGATACATGGTCACACACCCGGCGAAGAAGTGGTGGTGCGGCGAAACCGGATCGGCATAGATACAGGGGCCTATATGACCGGCGTTCTGACCGCGCTGGTGCTGGAGGGGGAAGAAAAACGCTTCATCCAGACCAATGCGGCAGATCAATCTAAATGAACAGGTTCCTGCGGGGCTGTATTAACCAGAAGTAGAAATTCCGGCCTGACCTGTCTGTTGTAATTCTTCAATTCATGGGATTGATGCTGGATCGGGAGCGTAATGCTTTCTATCGTCAGCCAGCGGGCGGTTTTTAGAGAGGCACGGCAAGAGGTGGTGAGAATGGCCAAATCCGGACTTGGTGGAAATTCATGCGGGCGCGGCCTGCGGGCGGCATCCCGGGTTGCCACGATTTTCCTTGCGGCGGGTCTTCTTGCGGCCTGTGCGGATGGTCCGCGTGCGAACAGCCCGGCTCCCGTGGCAACGCCAGCGCCGGCTGCGGAAGCGGTGGACAGCGCTGTCCCGCTGCCAAGCGACGCCACAGCCGATTACTCCCTCGGCTCCGGCGACAAGCTCCGGGTCATTGTCTTCGGTGAGCCTGATCTTTCGGGCGAGTTCGATGTAAGCGGCTCCGGGAATGTCGCCCTGCCGCTGATCGGGCAGGTGCGTGCAAAAAATCTGACGCTCAGTGAATTCGAGGACGCCGTCGAGGCGAAATTCAGCGAAGGCTATCTGAACAATCCGCGTGTCAGCGTCGAAGTGCTTAACTATCGCCCCTTCTATATCTATGGCGAAGTGGAGAATTCAGGCCAGTATCCCTATACGAGCGGCATGACGGTGCTGAATGCGATTGCGGTGGCAGGTGGCTATACATACCGCGCCAATACCGACCGCATTTACATCACACGCGGGGAAGGTGCCGAGCAGACTTATCCGGCCAGTCAGGCTGTCCGTGTGCTTCCCGGAGATGTTGTGCGGGTGCCGGAGCGTTTCTTCTAAATATAGTATTCCTGACTTCCGGGCGGCGACGTGTGAGTCAAAACAGCGCAGGTGTTTTTCTTTGCGCTGTTGTGACGGGTAAAGACGCCGTTTCGGGAAGTAATGCCGAGTAATGCAACGCATTGAATAGAATCAATCAGGCATGTTCCCTCCGGCATGGTTGCGGTGTATTTATGCCACGGCGGCGCAAAACAATTCGTTAACTGAAAATTAGCCATGTCCAGAATGGATGGTTCCATTATTGTGGCCGCATGACGCTTCGATGTCAGGTGATCCCGACTAAGGGGGTAGCCTATCCATTATGTCGAAGGGGAGGAGTGCGTATCTTCCGGCGTAACGCCCGAAAGTCGCCCTCCGGTTGACCAGATAATATAGAGAAAGCGCAGGCGGGTTCGGCCTTCGCGCTGCTCGTCGGGAGAATCAGTATGAAGAATATCTTCTTGGCAATGTCCTTCGCTCTCGCCTTCGTTGCGGCGCCGGCGATCATCGCTGTGCCGCATGCGGCTGCGCAGGAAGCTGCGTCCCTTGAGACAATGGAAGCAGAAATCGAGGCGCTTCTCGTCGCCAATGCAAACGATCCTGAAGCTTTCGCTGCCGCTGTCGAGGCCTATGTTCTCGCCGCCGCTGACGCAGGGCTTGCCACCGATGCCGTGATCAATGTGCTCACCAATCCCAAGGGTGAGGCAGCGCAGCTCGCGCTTGCGAATAATCCGGGATTGAAGGCCGCAGGTGGTCAGGGGCTTGGTGCTGCGATTGCGCAGATCGGTCTCACCAACCCGACTGTTGCCGCCAACATGCAGGCGAAGGTTGAAGCGTCGAATGATGAAACGCTTCAGGCGTCGGTTACGGAAGGCAATGCGGAGCGTACCGCATCAATCCAGCAGCAGCAGGCTGCGGAATCCGGGGATACGGCTGAGAGCAACGACTCCACGCCGGAAACTCCCGTGAGCCCTAACTAACAGAACACGAAAATTGCGCCGGGCTCAGATGGCCCGGCGTTTCCGAACCGTTACAGGCTTTGGCGGTTTTCGGCACGTTCGGTTTCCGGCAGGGCGCGGCGCTCGCCGGAGTGACGCCCAATCCTGAATTCAGGGGATAGATTGATGTCTTCCATAGTTTCAAAGGCGATGATCGCTGCGATTGCCGCATCGGCATTCTACACGGTAGCCCCCGTCCACGTTGCTTCTGCGCAGACCGCCGAGATTGTCGACGATCGCAATGTAAGCGTTCGGGAGCGCGCGCGCCCCGGCTATGACGCTGTAGGTGTGCGGGCCGGTGCTTTCACGGTGTTTCCGGAAGCTTCCGTGACGGGTACCTTTAATGACAATATTTATGCGACAGACACGAACACCGAGAGCGACTTCGTGACGACGCTCGCGGCGCGCGTTTCTGCTGTATCGACCTGGAGCCGTCATTCGCTCAACCTTCAGGCCGGCCTCGCGCAGCATCTCTATGCGGATAATGATGATGAAGACCGGTTCGACTGGGATATTGGTGGCGATGGGCGTATCGACATCACCCGTGATACCAATATCTTCGCCGGGCTTTCCTATGCGGAGCTGACAGAAGATCGCGGTGCCCCGAACGCTGCTGGTATCGGTTTTGCCGCCGAGCCGACCGAATATTCGCTTCTTCAGGCCAATATAGGGCTCGATCATCGCTTCAACCGCGTGACCTCGCGGATTGGTGCGACCTATGCCGATTATGACTATGACGATACACCTGCTATTGGCGGCGGCGCCCCGATTGACCAGGACTTCCGTGACCGCGAGGAATTCACCCAGTTCCTCCGTCTGGGGTATGATGTTTCACCTGATACGAATGTCTATGTGCAGGGCACTCTGAACCAGCGTGATTATGACCAGACTGTGCTTCTGAACCGCAATTCAGATGGTTATGCGGTTGTGGTGGGTTCGGACTTCCGTCTTACCAACCTTGCTCAGGGCGGCATTTTTGTCGGCTACCAGTCGCAGGAATATGACGATCCGACGCTCTCCGAGATTGACGGCCTTGCCTTCGGTGCCAATGTGGACTGGTTCGTGACACCGCTCACCACGGTGCGCTTCGAAGCTGCCTCGACGATTGAGGAGACGGTTGCTCTTGGCGCTTCCGGTTACACGGATAATTCCGTCGGACTGCGGGTCGATCATGAACTGATGCGCAATGTGATCCTTGGCGGTAATGTGAGCTTTGCCAATCAGGATTACGAGGGGACAGGGCGTGACGACGATGTGGTGCGCGCCGGGCTTGGCCTTGATTATCTCCTCAACCGGAACCTCTCGCTGCGCCTAGGCTATGATTACACGGATCGCGACTCCAGCGCGGCGGGCTTCGACTACAGCCGGAATGAGGTCGGGCTGACGCTCAAGGCTGGCCTCTGAGGCCACCGACGACTGACCAGATACCAGAAAGGGCAGCAGGTCGGACCGGCTGCCCTTTCTTTTTCTAAATTCAGGCTTTTTCTCCAAATTCAGGCTGTAAGATGCGCCCGTTAACCCGGCAATTTTCTTGTGGGGCTAGATTGAAGCGCTGAAGGCGCCCCGAGGCAGGGGCGCGGTGAACGGACTGCGAATATAACGGGGTGTCTCCCCGTCTGTGCGGGCCCGAGGCCCGGAGGATTTGATGACGATGAATGCACCGGTCGGCGGTGGCGCCTCGAAAGGCAAAATGCCCTCATATGATGGAATGGAAAAGGGCGACGGGGACGGCTTTCTGGAGCTTGATCTCGCGGCGCTTTACCACACGCTTCGCAAGCGGCTTGGCCTTATCCTCAGCGTAACGCTTGGCCTCACTGCACTGGTGATGGTCGTCGTACTTCAGCAGACCCCTCTTTATACCGCTTCCGCGCAGGTTCTGCTCGACCGTCAGAAAATGCAGGTGACGGATATGGAGGCCGTGATATCGGGCCTTCCGGCGGACTCTGCAACGGTGGATAGCGAGGTTGAGATCCTCCGGTCCCGTGCCCTTGCCGAACGGGTTGTGGACCGGCTTGATCTCATGAGGGACCCGGAATTCAACAGCGCCTTGCGCGAACCTTCCGCGCTGCGCTGGCTCGATCCCCGACTCTGGCTTTGGGAGGTCCTCGCGCTGATTTCCGCGGAACCGGCTCCAATGAACGAGGAGGCGCGCGCGCGAGCGGAACGGGACGGCGTGACGGGTGCACTGCTCAACCGCCTCACGGTGACCCGCGAACGCCTTACCTATGTCATTAATCTGTCCGTCGTTTCCGAGAACCCTGCCAAGGCAGCGCGGATCGCGAACGCCTATGCCGAGACTTATATTCTCGATCAGCTCGAAGCGAAGTTCGATGCCACGCGCCAGGCCAATGAGTGGCTGTCGCGGCGGCTGGGCGAGTTGCGTGAGCAGGTCCGGGATTCCGAACGTGCGGTCGAAATCTTCCGGACCGAACAGGGGCTTGAATCGCTCGGCTCTGGCGTGACTGTCTCGGAGCAACAGATGTCCGAGCTGAACGCACAGCTTATTCTTGCTCGCACGGCGCTTGCCGAAGCGCGCGCAAAATATGAGCGCGCCCGCCAGATTCGCGGCTCCGGCCGGTCGATCGAGAGCATGGCGGATGTGGTGCAGTCGGGTACGATTTCGAGCTTGCGCCAGAAACAGGCAGAACTTGCGCGTGAACTCGCGAATCTTTCCTCCCGTTACGGGCCGCGTCACCCGGAAGTCGTGAACGCCGAGGCGCAGCGCCGCGATATTGAAAGCCAGATCGGAGCGGAAATCTCTCGCATCCTCGGTAGCCTCGAAAATACTGTGTCGGTTTCCGAAACGCGTGTGGCCTCGCTTGAAGAGAGCCTGAGGGATATTCGTGGTGAGACCGGCGAAAGTGGTGAGGCCTCGGTGCAGCTTCGCGAGCTTGAGCGCGAGGCAGCGGCGAACCGCGCCGTCTATGAGAGCTTCCTCAATCGCTTCAAGGAAACCTCTCAGCAGCAGGACCTGCAGGTGCCTGACAGCCGGGTAATCTCGACTGCCACGGCTCCCTCCTCGCCCTCGCATCCGCGCAAGGCGCTGGCGCTTGCGCTGGCATTTGTGTTATCGGCCGCGCTGGGCGTGGGACTTGCCTTCCTGCTGGAGCATCTCGATAACGGACTCGAGACGGCGCGCGACGTGGAGGAGTCGCTGGGGCTCCCGCATCTCGTGTCGGTGCCTCTCGTGCCCGCAGAAAAGGGACCAAACGGCAAGCCGCTGGGGCCATATGACTATCTTCTGCAAAAGCCGCTTTCAGCTTTCTCCGAAGCATTGCGCAGCCTTCGCAGCGCCTTGCAGCTTTCCAATGTGGATAACCCGCCCAAGGTGATCCTGTTTACCTCCGCGCTGCCAAGCGAAGGCAAGACGACCACGTCAACTTCTTTCGCGCGGGCGGCGGCGGCATCGGGCCTCAGTGTGGTGCTGGTCGATTGCGACCTGCGGCATCCCTCCGTCCACAAAGCATTTGGCCTTCCCACGCCGCAGTCGGGGCTGGTGGAGTTGCTGGCTGAACGGCTTGATCTGAATGATGTGATGATCCAGGACGACAAGACCGGCCTCAAGATCCTTCCCGTGGCCACAGGGTCGGCAAACCCGCCCGACGTGCTTGCCTCTTCGCAGATGAAGCTGCTCCTTGAAAAGCTGCGGGGTGAGTTCGATCTCGTGGTGATCGACAGCGCGCCGATCCTGCCTGTTTCCGATAGCCGTGTGCTATCGCGCATGGCGGACCAGACTGTGTTCGTCGTGCGTTGGAGCGAAACACCGAAGGATGCTGCGCAGGCTGCGATCCGGGAGCTTCGGCTTTACGATGGCGGCATAGCGGGTGTAGCGCTCGCCGCTGTCGATACCACTGCCCAGGCGAAATATGGCTATGGCGATGCCGGATATTATTACGGCAAATACAGCCGGTACTATGTCAACTGATGTTCTTCAGAGCGGTCGGTGGGTCCGCCGGGGTATTGTAGTCGCCAGTTTTCTTATTGGTTGTTTGCTTGTGTTTACGGCCGTTCCGCGTATAGCGGCACATAGTGCAGTGCTCTCAGCGGGGACCGCGATACAAGCCCTGGATGAGGGACGAGCGCTCCAACGGGAAGAGGCGGTTGCCGCCTATGAGGCTTACGCGGAAGCTCTCTCCTGGCACCCCGAAGATCCGGCTTTGCTGCAGGACAGGGCCCGGCTCGCAGGCCGTCTGGCGCTGCTTGACGAGCAGATGGCACCCCTTTGGCGGGAGCGAGCGGTAAGGGAGTTCCGTGATGCGCTCGCTGCCGCACCGGGTGATGGCACGGTGTGGGGGCGGCTCGCGCAAGCCGAGCTTGAGGCCGGGGCCGGAGCAGAGGAGGTTCTCGGTCATTTGCGATTGGCAAGGCTCACGGCTCCCCGTCGCGCCTCGGCGCTGCTTCCGCAATTCGTCATTGTGATGCGCCACTGGGATGCAATGCCGGAGGAAATGCGGACGCATGGCCTTGCCGATGTTTCAGGCTTCTGGACACGCCGCGCTTACAGGCCGCTGCTTGTTTCAACCTATCTTGAGGCGGGTTTCGAGGCGCGCGCTGCCTTTCGCGAGCAGTTTGGTGAGAGACCCCGCGCTCTTCAGCAATTCGACCGTCAGCTTGCTTCAAGCTTCAGCGGGTGATGCGGGCTTGCCGCTCGAAGGCGCAGATTGCGCAATCGCAAGACCCATGATGAAGGCATAAAGCACCGCGACGGCGGGAATCTGCAGACTGAAATCCACAAGAGCATGCAGGCCGACCAGCAATGTCGCCGCAACGCCGAGCGCCGGAAAGCCCTTATAACGACGGCGGGCGCGCACGCCCTGAAATGCAGTGCGAGCCAGCAACAGGATTGCGAGGTTGAGGGCGAAGGCTGCGGGAAGCCCAAGCTCAAGAGCATTTTCCAAATATGTATTATGCGCTTTCTCCCAAAGCGCGAAGATGTTCGGATCGTTTGCCCGGTAAGGTTCGATGGCCTGTTCATAAGTGCCGAAACCGGTGCCGGTCAGAGGGGCTGTCTTGATGGCGGTGATCGTCGTCGAGAATATCGTCGTGCGGAGATCGGTTTCGAGGGAGAGGCCCTGGCGGTCAAGGCGGTCAATGAAGTTGCCGCCACCTGCCACCACGGCAATACCAACAATAATGAGAACGGCAAAGCCGAGGGGCTGTCTGCCTGCGCTGCGCCGACCGGGAAGCTGGAGAAGCACAAGGGCGCCGAGCGCGAACAGCGAAGCGAATATGCCGCCCCGTGAGACGGTGAGAAAGAGCGCGAGGACGATGGTGAGGAGAGCGCCGGTCAGCCAGCCTGACTGGAAAACCATATGTTCGATAATCAGGGGGAGCTTGCGGCGTAGCGGTCGTTCCAGCGCCAGAAGATGACGGGTGCGCTCCAGAAAAAGCGATAGGGCCGCAAGAAGCGCCAAGCCTGCGAAGGTGGCGAAAGAGTTTCGGTTAACGAAGCTGGATGTGAGCGCGTCGGCCGGTCTTGTGCCAACATTGCCAAGCAGCCACGCCTCTCCGCCGAAAAGAGCAAAAACTCCGTAGAGGGAATAGGCGGCACCTGCCACGATGATGGCAATTCGGGCCTGAGCTGCGCGGGCCGGATCGCGCGTTAACTGAAAGGTGAGCCAAAAGATGCCAGCATAGGTGAGAAGCCGGAGGCCGCCTTCGAACGTCGCCGCCGGGTCAATGCTGATATGAGCGGGAAGGGATGTGGCAAGTACCTGCGATGCTTCTGCCCAAAGAGGATCGCTCCATAAGGGATTTACCAAGCTGGCGGAGGAGAAGGGCATCCATTGGATGAATATCCAGACGAGAACGAGTGCGTAAAGTAGCGTTGGTGCAATGAGAGGTCGAAGCTGACTTGCTCTGAGGCTGTCTTTGGCAATAGCTGTATATAATGACCAGAAGACCAGCAGCGTGCCGGTGGCTGCAAGCAGCAAGGCTCCCGGCAGGGGGCGATTACTCCCAAGCGGTAGCGGTGCCAGAACGATGACGGCAATGAGCCCTAAGAAGATCAAATGGAGGAGGAATGACGGGACGGAAGTCAGCATGGAATGTAAGAACCTTCGCTAATAGGACTACCGTGAGGGATGCGCATTGGGCTTAGGTGAACGCTATTTATGTAGAAGGTTCACGGTGGTGGAAATGGTAGCGTCATCTCGTACATCTGTGATGAGAGGCAAGGTGCAGTCTAACCATTAATGTATGTCCCGGGATCACGCTGTTAATCATGTCGCTCGAAATGTTGATCTCGTGTCATTGTGTCTATGCACCGCATCTATTTAAACAGTGGGATCGAGTGAGAAGAGTGTCTTGGATAGCCGCCAAAAGCTTAACTTAGCACGATATGGGACGTGCTATGATTCCTCCTCTCGATTCTGAAAATGATCAATCACGCATGACGGCGTATGGAGCGAACGATGGTGCTCTTTTGGGTTGGTCGCTTGAGCGAACTGTAGTGCCGCTTAGACAGGGCGGGTAAGGAGAATTGGTTCTAGGATCATTTCGCGCTAGTGTGCGGTAGCAATGGAGGTTCCAACGATGAGCGTCGGGCTGAGTAAAGCACAAGCCCTGTAGCTCAGGTGTCGGTGGATGCGAGGTTCTGAAGGCTAAAATCGAAAATTTATCAATGATGATAGCTTGGTTGGCTTGGGAAGAAGGTTTCCAAATTATTTGAGTGTGGGGGGCTATGATCAGTATCAAGAAAATTTTTTCGAAGCCGATAGAAGGGCCAAGCTTACGAATGCGGCTGATTGAGCTGAGCGATGCGGCTTATGTGCATGGTCTGCGTACCAACCCCGTTTATAATCAGTACTTATCCACGGTTGATGGGACAGTCTTGGATCAGCGGCGATGGATTGAGACCTACAAGCATCGCGAGGCGATGGGACAAGAACTTTATTTCATAATCGAACGACGCGACGGCACGCCCTGTGGCACGGTTCGGCTTTATGACATTAACGCAGAGTGCTTCACTTGGGGTAGCTGGATCCTTGACCACAACAAGCCGCACAAGGCGGCGCTAGAAAGCGCCTTTCTGATCTACAAAAGCGCGTTTGATCTACTGAAGCTCAGTGAGGCGCGGTTTGATGTGCGTCGTGACAACGAAAACACTTTGGCGTTTCATCGTCGTTTTGGGGCGACGGAAATTCATGCCGACGAACAGGATGTATTTTTCGTCTATCCGAACACCCGATTTGCGGCGGATCAGGGTAGTTATCTAGCAATTCTTGAATGCGAAAACCCGGCATGACTAGGCTTTCCGACTGGCGTCGCTTTTGCGCCTGCTCACGTTGACCGAATTACCACGGTCGAGCGCGTCATAGCACTTGGCTAAGAGGAATTATCGTGGATGAAAAAGCATACGCCAGTGGCGGCGTTCGCATTATTGAGTTGCCACAAATCCACGACCCACGTGGTGATCTAACTTTCATCGAGGGTGGCAATCACATCCCATTTGATATCGCTCGTGTTTATTATCTTTACAATGTTCCGGTGGATTCGGAGCGAGGCGGTCACGCACATAAGGCATTGGAGCAAGTTGTATTCGCGCTGTCAGGCAGTTTCCGAATGAAGATCGACGACGGCAAGACCAAGTCTGAGTATTGGCTGCGTGACCCCCGTAAGGGGCTTCTTATCAGCCGCATGGTTTGGCGTGAGATGGATGCGTTCAGCCAAGGGGCCGTATGTATGGTGTTGGCATCCCAAAGATACGATGAAGCCGATTACTATCGCGATTACGATGCTTTCTTGGCGGCTAGACGGGAGCAGGGGTAATGATTCCTTTTCTTGACCTTGGCGCTGCGTATCGCGAACTGAAGTGCGAGATTGATGCGGGCGTTGCCCGGGTGTTGGAAAGCGGTTGGTACATCCTTGGTCCAGAAGTCGAGGCGTTCGAAACAGAATGGGCAGCCTATTGTGAAGCTCGTCATTGTGTTGGAGTCGCGAATGGACTCGATGCTCTGACGCTGGCACTGCGCGCGCTTGATGTTGGACCGGGAGATGAGGTGATCGTTCCCTCCAATACCTACATCGCCACTTGGCTTGCAGTCAGTGCAGTTGGCGCGCGACCGGTCCCAGTTGAACCTGATCTCCTCACTTACAACATTGATCCCGCAAGGATAGAGGCTGCGATAACATCGGCGACGAAGGTGATACTGCCCGTGCACCTTTACGGACAACCCGCAGACCTGGACCCAATCTTGGCCCTCGCCCGCGACCGAGGCCTGCGTGTGGTTGAAGACGCAGCGCAGGCGCATGGTGCCACCTATAAGGGGCGGCGGATCGGTGGTCATGGTGATGTGGTGTGCTGGAGTTTCTATCCTGGGAAAAACCTAGGCGCCCTTGGCGACGGCGGTGCCGTGACAACGAACGACGCGGCCCTCAGTGACCGGATCAGCGTATTGCGCAACTACGGTAGCCGCGTAAAATACGTTAACGAGATTCAAGGAGTAAACTCGAGGCTTGATCCGATCCAAGCAGCGGTGCTCCGGGTCAAGCTTGCCCATCTTGACGCTTGGACGGATCGGCGCCGTCTCATTGCCGAGCACTATTTGGCTAATATCGTGGATAAGGCAATTGCCCTTCCACACGTGCCTGATTGGGCTGAACCAGCGTGGCATCTGTTTGTGGTCCGCACAGCTGGCCGTGACGAGTTGCAGAAAAAGCTTTCCGAGGCCGGGATAGGCACCTTGGTCCACTATCCAATCCCGCCGCACATGCAGGCGGCATACGCCGAGATGGATTTCGTTCCGGACGCCCTACCGCTCGCGCGGCAGCTCGCTAGCGAGGTCTTGAGCCTGCCAATCGGACCACAGCTTTCGTCGACCGATTGGGGGGCTGTTGTTGCTGCGCTTGGCTAAACAGGTTTGGCGCTTGGCCATCTGGTGTGCCGTGCAGGGGTGGAGGGCGCCATTCTACCAAATGGGATCGGTTGCGTGCCCTGTTGACGATGTTCCTGTCCGGCGATGGGTGGCACAATTTGGTGCCCGGTTGATCTCGTTTCGCTGTGGCGCTGCGGTCTCGTTCGGGGGGCAGTCATGGGTTAATAGAGGTCGCGCACCATTGTGAAGGACGCTGGAACTGTGGTCGGCGAAGACGGTATGGGCGGCCATGGCGGCATAACCGGCGCGGGAGGAGTATCTGACATTCTGCAGTTGACGACGACGACTGGTGGTAACGCCGCAAACGTGAGTTGCTTGTAACATGAGTTCGCCGGGCCCCTTGCGTGCCATATTGATGGTTGGCGGTTCTCAAGTCGTGAACGTCGTCATCTCGATCATTCGCGTCAAAATCGTAGCGCTGCTCCTAGGGCCCAGTGGAATCGGGCTCCTTGGCCTGCTCAACAACATCAAGGAAGTTGCGAGCACTGGTGGTGGTCTAGGCCTTGCCACTAGCGGGGTCCGTCAGATCGCCCGTGATACAGACAACCCAGACGCGCAGGTCAGAACGCGCCGAGTGCTGCTTTGGGGCCTGATAGTGCAGGGCGCGGCCACAGCGCTGGTGGTCTGGCTTTTACGTGATGTTCTAATAGAGAAAGTGTTCGCTGGTGCCATTGTACCAGGGGCGATCGACCTGATTGCGCTCGCGATATGGATCGGCTTGGCCGCTTCGGCGATGTCGGCGGCTATCCAGGGAATGCGGCGGATCGCCGATTTCGCGCGGCTAACTGTGATCGGTGCCCTGATTGGGACGGCCCTTGGACTTGTTTCAATTGTTGTGCTCGGAGAGAACGGTTTAGCCATCTTCGTGCTGGCGCTATCGGTCGGCCAGTTCTTGGCCGCGGGCTGGTTTTTGCGGCGCATCGTTCCATCAGGCTGTTTTGCCATACCTCCGATGCGCGGTGTCTTGGCTAACTGGGGCGGTATGGTTCGGCTTGGCCTTGCATTTATGGTAGGTGCACTCATGACGACTGCATCCCTCCTAATTGCGAGGACGCTAGTGCATGAGCAGCTTGGTTTCGACGCCCTTGGGCAGTTCGAGGCTGCTTGGGCGCTGACGATGACCTATATTGGCTTCGTCTTAAATGCGATGTCGGCGGACTACTTTCCGCGCCTGAGCAGCGCAATCAGAGACCCTAAGGTCGCTAATGCAATGGTCAACCAACAGATGCAACTCGCTCTGGTTCTGGGTGGCCCCCTCATTCTGGTGGCAATTGGCCTCGCGCCAATAATACTTATCCTGCTTTATTCTTCAGAATTTACCGAGGCTACTATTCTTCTGCAATGGCAGTCAGTTGGAAATATACTCAAGCTTAGTTGTTGGGCCATCGGCTTCACAGTCGTCGCAGCCGGACGTAGCAGGCTGTTCATGCTGCTACAAGCCTTGTTCAATTTGGTGTTCCTTGGTCTGGTTTGGTTGTTGCTTGACAAGCTTGGTCTCGTGGCAATCGGAGTGGCCTTTGTCGTAGCTTATATGCTTTTCTTTGTCGCGAATGATTTCGCCGCCCGTCGTCTTATCGGGTTTCGATGGGACCGGGCTTCATTGACCCTTCAAATGGCTTACACCTGCACAGCAGTTGTGCTTTTGGGGATCGTATCCTTCGCACCACTTGCTGGTGCTGTCGCCTCGGTTGTTGTAGCTGGAATTGGCACGGTCCTCGGTCTGCGCTTCTTGCTAATAACCTATGGAACTGCTCATCCAGTTGCCCTCCGTATCGACCGTCTGTTCTCACGAATCGGGTGGCGCCTTCGGCGGTACGGCGACGATTGATGCGTCTTCCGCGTGATCAGTGTTGGCGCGTGCATCAGATCCGGAAAGGAAATCACTTCATGGCTTTAGAATGCTCTAACACTAGCGCACCGCGAGTGAGTATCATCGTGCCATCCTACAATCATGCTGCTTATGTGCGTGATGCGCTTATGAGTGTAGCGGCGCAGACTTATCCAAACATTGAGCTGATTGTGATAGACGACGGTTCGCGGGATGAAACTCCGCAGATTGTCGAGGAGACACTCGCCGGATTCCAACGGGACATACGAATTGAGTTTAGGAAACAGGAAAACATGGGTCTGTGCGCGACGTTGAATCGAGCACTCGACCTTGTCGAGGGTGAGTTCGTCCAGTTCCTAGCGAGCGATGATGCCTATCTACCGGAAAAAACTGCCGCCTGTGTTGCTGCCCTAAGAGCCTCCCCTCCCGATGTGGCTGCGGTCTACTGTGATGGATACATTATCGATGAGAAATCACAACGCCGGGGCGTATTTAGCCAGAGACATCCAATTCCGTTAGGGAAAAACTTGCACCGAGAACTTCTACTTTCAAATTGGATTCCGGCTTTGGGCATGTTGTACCGCCGCGACGATTTAACGGCAGTCGGTGGTTTCGATGCGGACTTGAAGTTTGAAGATTGGGACCTCTTGCTGCGACTTACTCAGGAGCGGCGTATCGAACGTATTACGGACAAGCTGTTCCTGTACCGCCTGCATTCCACCAACATGTCGCGCGACAATAAAATGATGGAAGAATCCGTATCAGCAATGGTGGAGAAACACCAAGACCTCGCGGCGTTTTTTCAGTTCAAGAATGATCTGAAGCAGAGGCGGGTAGGCGCGCTGATGCGTAACCTTCGTAACTTTGATTTGGTTTTTCGGATGGTATCTCGGCGTCTGTTTACCGACCGTGGAATTCAGGGGGAAGAATTACCGGCTGCAACTCTAAGTTTGGTGAGGTTAATGGCGAGCCGAGTAGCGGTAACCGTCCGAGCTGCAGCGCACCGACTCATCGGATTCCGACTTGGACGACATTGTAAGATTGGGGGACGCCTCAAGTTTAGTGGCAATCTCAGTAATCTCGAAGTTGGCTCGGATGTGATCTTTGAGGGTGATGCCGAGTTCATTTTGCCAAGGGGTAGGGGCCAGGGTCGGATTACAATTGGAGATGGATGCGTAATCGCGCATGGAGCCTTGTTCCATTGCATAGCTGGAGAGCTAGTTGTGGGACACTCAAGTTACGTGGGACGCAACGCTGTTCTGCAGTCGAATGGAGACCTGAGGATTGGGGCTTGGAATCTAATCGCAGCAGGTGTCGGATTGTATGCTAGCAACCATGTGTCCTCTTGTAGAGAGCAGCCAATATGGACTCAAGGAAATAGGTTTATTGGAATCACGATAGGCGAGAATTGCTGGATCGGCTATGGCGGCGTGGTGGTCGATGGAACGGATCTCGGTGCTAACTCTATTGTGGGCCCCAACGTGGTGCTACGCCGCACGCACGGACCCGACAGTCGGATTATCTCGTAGACTCTTGTATGTTGTGCTTCACAAACACCCCTGTTGATGTCTTTGTTGGCGCCATCTTTTTGATCCATTTTTCTAAGCGGGTCTCCGGAACATAGCAGTATGTGGTGCTGTTTTCCCACGCGAGCCTTGTTGTTTATACTAGCAGACGTGCTGATTTCGACGCCAAACGAGAGTTGGTGATCCTTGAGTTGCTTAGGAAGCTTCCGGATTTTAGCGTTAGAGACCTACGTAATGCCTCACGGTCGACTGCGAAGAGAGTTAACAGAGATGTCGTACGTGACTGTCATGACGTGTATGGGGTCGGCGGAACTTAGGGTTTTTGTCGGGTGGGGAGTTCCATACCGGCCAGCGACACTTTCTCTTGAAACAGCACAGTAGTGTTCCGTTGGAACCTTTTTCGTCGTTTTTGGAAGATATTAAAGCGCTGGGTGTCCACCGGTCTAACATCGGGGGGGCGGCGTTCGTATTAATTTGTGCCCGGAGCAATCCGCGTTGGTGGCTGACGCCGTTGGATCGCGGCGGTGAATGTGCGCGGGCCGGGCTCGACATGTTTCAGCCGGTCACGCGAACCGCAAGGATCGCCAAGTGGGCCATGAACCTGTGTGCTCGCTATGCACCGGCGGCTTTACCGGGGGGCAGGCTGCGTCTCGAGGGCGCGCCGAATTTTCTGCGGGTGTTCGACGAGGTCAATCTCTGCTGCGCTTACTTTACCGGAACGGCGGGTCCACATCGCAAGACGGCAGCGCAAATCATGACAGGGTCGGGGGATATCATTGGCTATGCTAAAATCAGTCGTGATCCTACCATAAAACCCTACCTTGAAAATGAAGCCCGCGTGCTGACAGAGGTCGCTGGACTTGGGTTGGCGTCCGCCGAAACGCCACGGCTGCTTGAGTGGTCCAAGGGAGATGAGAATGGCGATGTAGCTTGGCTTGTGACCGATAGTCTACGTACGCCAGGCCGCTCAGTGGCGCTACGTCTTGGTGCTGCGCATTACGCTTTTCTTGCGGAGCTGGCGGCCAAGACCGTGCGGCCGAGCGAAGGGGGTGCCACTTTGGCGGCCCTGTCCTGCAAAATTGAAACCCTGCGCCCCAAGCTGGAAAGCGAATGGATTGCCCGGATCGAAGAAGGGGTCAAGCGGCTCGCAGAAGTTGCGGTATCCTTGCCTGTAGCCATGGCGCATGGTGACTTTACGCCGTGGAACAGCTTCCTCACGGGAGATCGGCTTTATGTGTTTGACTGGGAATACGCTCATCCCGCCTATCCGCTCGGATATGACGAAATACACTTCACCCTCGCGGCCGGCCTGACGGAAGCGCCGACGAGACTTCTCAATGCGCTCGAAACATCACTGGCGGCGCGCTGGTATGGCGGCGACAGCGCGAGGGCGGCTCAGGCAATCCTTTTCTCTTTATTATTACACGCGGGTTTTTATCTCGGTCGGGCCATTGCAGCGGGCGGAAGCGCGCGCGATTGGGGAGAGGCCGCGCGCCGGGCGGCGATGATTGATGCATTGCTTGCCCGGATGAGGGGATGACTTGATGAGCACTTCCGCGAGAGTTGGTGTGGTCGTCCTGACCTATAACAGCGCGTCAGACCTTCCGGCCTGCCTCGACGGATTGTTCCGTCAACGCGGCGCCGATATCCGCATCATTGTGGTCGACAACGCCTCTATCCCCGAGAATCGCACCGCGATGGAAGCGACTTTCCTTGAGCACGCTCCGGATGGGCCTGTCATCGATGCTGCCGCCGCCAGTCCGACGATGATCGAAAACAATCGCGCGGTCTTCATCCGCAATTCGCGAAATGCGGGTTATTCCGCAGGCAACAATATCGGCGCCCGGCTTGCTGTGGACGCAGGTTGCGAAGCGATTTTGATCGTCAATCCCGATGTCCGGATCGACGATCCAGATTACGTGACTCGTTTGGCCGAACTGATTGTCGCTGATCCTAAGACTGCGGTCGCTTGCTCCAGGCTAACCAATCTGTCTGGCGCGCAGGAAAACCCGATGACCGAACCGGGGTTTGTCGAGGAACTGTTCTGGCCGGTCAAAATGCTGATCGCTGGGTTGCTCCGCTTCCGTCCGTCTGTCGTGCCGTTGTCGGGGAGACCGATCCGGGTGCAGAAGGTCTCTGGTGCTTGCTTCCTGATCCGGACGGACTTCCTGCAGCAGATCGGATTTTTTGACGAGTCAGTGTTTCTCTATTGCGAAGAATCTATCCTTCAGGCCCAAGTGCGAGCCACGGGCTGGCACATGATTATGGACCCGGAGCTGCACGCGCTGCACGCTCATCGCGTTAGCACGAAGGGAAATCCCCTTTCTCGATTCCAAGCGTGGGCAGATAGTCGCCGTCAATTCCACAAAGCCTATGGTGGGTATGGGAAAATCCGGCAAAGTATGTTGGCAGGCTCTCGCCGCTTAATGTTGATGTTGGTTCAGAGCAGGGCGTTTTTGCAACGGCTTTGGAGTAGATCAAACAGGAGTGGTGTGTCATGAGGTAAGAAATCTCTTAGTCTTCATCTCCGTATTTTCACGCCGTTTATAAAGTGACGTGAGAGTGCCGGGGCCGCAACTTCGACCCCCGTGAGGGGACTTTAGCCGCAAGAGCTACTCCTGGAGCAGCTCCAAAAACCGGTTCCACTTATCGCGTGTAAAGTGGGAAACTGGCTGCGTTGGCAGATAGAGACAAGAGTTTTGAATATGTCACTGGCAAGATCGTATGCGACGCCGAAAGCCGGGCTCAAATGGAATGAGCTCTATCCGGCTCTGTGCGTGATCCTGCTTGCGACTGCGCCCGCCATATTTCTCGGAGAAGGGAACCGAAACAACGGGCTGATCGCCTTTATGTTCATCTCCCCTTTCTTTCTGATCAGGGCGAGGGCGGTGTCGATTGAGGGACTGCTGCTGGTCGGCTTTGCCTTGTCGATCGTCATTTTTCCTGCGTTGGCGCATTCTGGCGATGTCCGCTGGAGTACGGTTTTCTACAGCCTGATGTTTTGCGCTCTTTTCATGTCCTACGACGTGATGCTTCGCGGTGGGTTCCTGCGGTTAACGACTTTTGTGAATGTCACCAGGTATCTGATCATCTGCTACGCTGCGGTCCTGCTCATTCAGCAGTTCTGTGTATTGGTCGGCCTGCCGATATTCAATGTGAGCAACTATAGCCCCTCCCTCCCGTGGAAGCTGAACTCACTCTCGGCGGAGCCGTCACACTCGGCCCGTATCGTGGGTCTGTTGATGATGAGCTATATCCTCGGGCGGCGTCTGGCGGAGAAAGCGGGGGAAAGGATTACCGTTTCTCGCAAGCAGAACGCTTTGGTGTGGTCATGCTTTTTCTGGACCATGGTTACGATGGTGAGCGCAACGGCCTTTGTGATGATTGCCATTGTCATGCTCGTCTATGCTCAGAGGAGCCATTTTCGGAATTATGTAATCGGCGCATTGCTGGCGCTCGTCGCATTGTTCCTATTGCCCGATTGGTTGACCGGAAGAGCGGTTGCCCTGGCGCTCGCCACCCTTACGCTTGATTATGCTGAAGTTCTGCGGGCGGATCATAGTGGAGGACTACGCATTGCGCCAATACTCGTTCTCCTCAGCTATGTTGAGGTTTTTTCAGTAGAAGGCCTTTTTGGTAACGGAATCGACAGTGTAAGCCATTTCCTGACCCGTCATATCTGGGGTGTTAAAGAAGGCGCAACAGGCGGCGCCCTCCTCGCTCTTTGGTATGAATATGGCCTTATTGTATTTTTGTTATTCATATCCTTCACATTGAAGGCCACAGCCGCCCTGAAGGCGCCAGCCAACTTTGTCATCTGGTTCGTGCTGATATTTCTCGGGACGGTTAACAGCCAGATGACCTGGCTTGCGGTAATCCTGATGTATTCGCTCAATTTTTACAGCCGGAGAGCGGATCGCATGGAGCGGCTTAGGTAGGGTGCTCTTGCGACGTTTAGTATTGACCGATTTCCGAGTATCTGATTTCAGGGGCGAAACATTCCCCTCTGTGAGGGCATAATGCGTCGGCGCGTCTCGTCATGAAAATTCTCGTATCCGCATATGCATGCGAAACGGGTCGCGGCGGCGAGGGTGAGATTGGCTGGCGGCTGGTCCATGAACTTGCCCGCGAACATGATGTGCGGGTCATCACACGCGCCAATCTTCGAGCGGTTCACTCGGCAAGCTTCGCCGAGGCATCGCAACAGGCAAGTCCGCGCTTTGAGTATTTCGATCTACCCTGGATTTTCAGATTCTATAAAAAGGGCAATCGCTTCTTTCTGCTGTACTACTACCTATGGCAGATCGGCGTGGCCTTTCGCGCGCGGCGCATGCTGCGCGAAGAGCCAGCCGACGTACTGCATCACCTGATCGGTGGGATGGACTGGATGCCTTCCGGTCTTGCATTATGCTCCGGTCCCTTTGTCTGGGGTCCGGTCGGCAGCGAAGACACTCATCCGCTGATTTTGCGCTACCTGCCAGCCAAGTCGCGTTTGAAGGAAGCGGGCCGACGCGCCGTGCGCTGGGTCATGCGTACGCTCGACCCCTTCACGCGCCTCACCGGGGCGCGGGCGGGTGTTGTGCTCAGCCATACACCCGAGACCCTGCCCGCAAGACTTGCCCCGAAGGCGCAGGCCTTCACCCAGACCGGGATCACCGATCATCCGAGCCTTGCTCATCCCAAGTATGATGTCGCGCGCGCAGCGTGCCTGCGGCTAGTCTATGCGGGGGAACTGAAGGATTGGAAAGGCGCGCATATGGCGCTGGATGGGGCACTCAAGGCGTTCGAGCGCGGTGTGGAGGCTAAGCTGACGGTGATCGGCGACGGCCCGCTACGCGCGGAGTTGGAGGCCGTCGCGCTGGCCCATCCGCAGGGCCACCGGGTGCGGTTCATGGGCAAAATCCCGATGGACCGGCTGGTCGAGACGCTGCACGGAAGTGACCTGATGATCTACCCCACCTTTCACCACGGATTGGCGACGATTGTGCTGCAGGCCATGCTTACCCGCCTGCCGATCATTTGCATTGAGGGCGATGCCATAGGTCGCGCCGTGGGGCAGGAGGCTGGCATCACCGTGCCGCTCTCACCAGACGAGGTTCCGGCGGAGGGGCTGGCCCGCGCTATTGCCGAGCTGGCAGAGGATGAACCACGCCGCGCCGTCCTTGCCCATGCCGCCCGCGAGATCGCGCTGAAGCGCTACTCCTACAATGTGCTGGCGGGGCGGGTCTCGGAAATTTACCGGGATCTTGCCTCCCTTCAGCATCGCAAAGGCGTCCCGGATGCTTGAAACGGCAGAACCCGCTAATCGCCGCCCTCCGTCGAAGCCGGCCCGCATATCGGCAGTCCAGACGTACTTAGTATTTCGTTGTGTGCTTTCGGCGCAGATGTCTTCATCGTCATCAGCGGTTCATGATGATTTAAGCGCGTTCTAAGAGCTTAAGAGAATAAATCCCCTCTAGAGACGGCCAAGCCGCATTAGAGAATCTTTAGAGGAGATACGTTGGTCGCTCCTCTGTAGCGGTATACCCTTCACAGCAACCAAGCTCTGAGAGATTAGTGAAAGAATGAACACGCCGACCGTATCCGTCATTGTCTGTGCCTACAACGCTCAGGACTTTATCCGCGAAACCCTCGACAGCCTGGTCAGTCAAACTTATCGGGATATCGACATACTGATTGTGGACGATGCCTCGACCGATGGCACGGCGGCTATATGTGAGGAATACGCTGTACGCGACAGCCGCGTGCGGATCGTGACCCATCCTGAAAACCGAGGCCTCGCGCATGGACGCAACACCGGGATAGAGGCAGCGCACGCACCGCTGATCCTTTTTTTTGATGCGGATGATGTTGCTGATCCCAATCTGGTGCAGACGCTTCATCATACTTTGGCGTCGGATGAAAAAATTATGGGGGTGAGCTGCTATGCTGAATACTTCAGTGATGAAAAAACTCTGGGCACTCAAAAAATCGGCGCGCTGACACGAGATGAGTTCATGCGTTCCTATAAACAGAATAAGCTCTATTTCCAAAGTGCGGTCACGCTGTTCCCTCGTGAGTTAGCGTTGCGCGTGGGTGGATTTCGGACAAACATCCTGCCCAACTCGGCTGGAATTCGATACGAGGATTACGCAGACGATTTGGATTTGTGGTGTCGAATGGCGGACTTGGGGGCAGAGGGCCGTTACTTTCTCACCGTTCCCGAACCCCTGTTCCGATATCGTAAGCCATCGGATTCATTGTCCACTCAAAACGTCCGCTTCATGCAACTCAAGATGCGATGGATCAAGGACTGTCTGCGTCGGCGCCGGGCCGGTCATGCTGAACGCAGCCTGGCTGAGTTCATCGCCTCGCGGGGGATGTGGCAACGGTTCACCGATTGGCGCTCGGACCAAGCGGCGGGCTTCTACAAGCTCGCCGGATTTGCCTATGCCAAGCGAAACTTCCTGGCGCTGGCTTGGTATCTGCTGCTGGTCGGGTTGATGTCGCCCAAGCTGCTGCGCCAGAAGATTGCCACGCAGAGGGTAACGCCATGAAGGGCGAAGCCTTCAGTAACCAGAAGGATTTCGAGGCAAAGGTGCTCAAGGCCCTGTTTGATGGGCTTGCCGAACGTCGCGTGCGCTACGCGGTGCTGCGGAATTATGAGGATTTACCCCAAAGCGTAGGAGCGCGGGACATCGACATTCTCGTGCATCCTGATGATCTAGCGGGCGCTATCAAGGTAATTGCGGTACTTTCTGACAGTCTCAACGCCTATTTCGCCAAGGTCTATTGCGACGACATGATCGTCCAGATCGTCTTTGCCCGACGCCTTGATGTCAGCATGCTGTTCCAACTCAAGATCGACCTTCTTCACAACCGCCAAGTCTATGGCGTCGAACTTCTGACCGCCGACCAGATGCTCGCGGATGCGCGTGTTCACAAGGGTATACCGGTTGTCGCCGACGATATTCAGTTTCTCGACAAATGGCTGTTTAACTGGTTCGTCGGTCAGCCTACTGACCCTAAATACAATGATGGCTTCTCGACGATCTGCCTGCGAGATCGCGACAGAATCTTTGAACGTCTCGGGCCGCTGGCCGGTGTCCGGCAGGCATCTAACGACCTTGACCAAGTTTCCTACGGACGGGCCTCAGAAATAGTACCACTGCCCCGCTTTATGCGCCTCGCTCGGCTCGTCATTGTAGCAGCCCGCAGTGGTCCTAGAGCTTCCATTCGTCTCTCCCAGTTCGCCTACCATCGTGTCATTAACCTGTTGTCGCCGAAAGGTATTTTTCTTTCCATCAGCGGTCCTGACGGTAGTGGAAAAACCACCGTGATTGACATGGTCATCCAGCAGCTTGGCGAAATTTATGGCAATGACGCTGTGACCTATGCGCATTTCCGTCCCACTGTCCTGCCGCGCATTGCCGAGATGGCCAAGGAAGTGCGCGCCGTCAAGACCGTCGACGAGAACTACAATCAGCCGCATCGCGCGGAGCCTTCCGGGGTGATTGGGTCGGCAGCACGGCTGATTTATTATTGGCTTGATTACTTTGCCGGATATTTCCGGAGAATATTCCCCATACTGAAGCGGCGCGAGATCGTGCTGTTCGACCGCTATTACTACGATATGATTGCGGATCCCTTCCGCAGCCGGATCAATCTGCCAATGTCGGTTTTGCGTTTGGTGGGGAGGCTATTACCGCTTCCCCGGTTTGCCTTTTTTATCCGGGTCGCTCCCGATGAAATCCTCCGTCGCAAACAAGAGCTGACGATGGAACGGGTTATCACGTTGAACGCCCGTTATGGCGACCTGGTTCAACGCGGCTGGCTGATACCCATCGACAATGATGGTGCTCCCCAAGAAGCGGCCGCCGCAATCGTCGACCACATCGTCTCAGAGCGTGACAGGAAGGCAAGGCGAGTATTGCAACGGATGATCAAATGATCGTCTTCTGCCATCTGCTGAACGATCACTCAGGCAGCCCGAGAGTGCTCCGTGCCACGTTGCGCGCGCTTGATGCACGGCGCAACGGCCTTCTTTACGTGGGCTCGCAGGGGCGAGGCGTGTTGGAGGAAGCGGGCGTGCGCACCCGCCGCTATTGGTATCGCCGCAGCCGCTTCAAGTTGGTGACGCTATTTACTTATTTCGCCAGCCAGATTGCGCTCTATCGCGCTTTGGCGCGCGCAGGCGATATTCCCGGCGATGCGATCGTATTCGTCAACACGCTTCTGCCCATCGGGGCCATGATCTGGGGGCGACGGACGCACAGGCGCGTGATCGTTCATCTTCACGAGATTTCCATCTCCCCCTCGGTCCTGCGTCGTTTGCTGACTGGCGTTGCAGCACGTTGTGCAGACCGGTTGCTTTATGTCTCACGCGACCATCAAGATCGGCTACCCATCAAGGATGTTCCGGCGGAGATCGTGCACAATCCCGTTGACCCCGCTTTTCGCGAACGGGCTGCTGCTTTGCCGGACTATGCACCGCGCCGATCAGGTGTCTTCGAAGTGTTGATGCTTGCCTCGCTGCGTGGTTACAAGGGTGTCGATGAGTTCATGGCTCTCGCTCATGCCTTGCGCTCCCGCGAAGACATTCACTTCACCCTGGTGCTGAATGCGGACACGGTCGAGGTGGCGGACTTCATCGCGCACTATCCCGACGCTGTGAATGTTTCGGTGCATTCTCGTACCGATGATCCCGCATCCTTCTACGCCGACGCAGACCTCGTGCTTAACCTGTCGCGCGTCGACCAATGGGTCGAAACTTTCGGTTTGACGCTGGTCGAGGCAATGATCTTCGGTGTGCCGGTGATCGCGCCGCCTGTGGGCGGTCCTTCGGAGATCATCACGGAGGGGCGAGAAGGCTTTCTTATCGACTCACGCGATGGCGCGGCTCTCCGATCTGCTGTCTGTGAGCTGGCGGACAATCCCGCCCGGGCTTTGGCCATGTCGCAAGCCGCTACTCGGCGCGCGGCAGATTTTTCATTCGATACCTATGCTGCACAGTTGCGGCATGTATTGAGCGAGCTTGACGTTGCAGTTCCCCAAGCGGGGCCGAACTCATGAAGATTGCGATTCTGGGTACGGTGGGCGTGCCTGCTTGTTATGGCGGCTTCGAAACGCTTGCCGAAAATCTGGTGCATTATCACGCCCGCCATGCCCTGCAGGCGAAACTGACGGTGTGGTGTTCTGCCAAAGATTATGCCGAACATCCGTCGCGATATAAAAACGCCGAGCTGCGCTATATCGGGTTGCGCGCGAATGGCGTGCAGAGTGTGCCTTATGATTTTGTCAGCCTTTGGCAGGCGGTCCGTAGCGGCCATGACCGCATTGTGTTGCTGGGGGTTTCCGGAGCACTTGCGCTTCCTTTGATCCGTATGATCAGCAAGGCGCGCATCGTGACGAATATCGACGGCATTGAATGGAAGCGCGAAAAATGGAGCGGGCTGGCCCGGATTTTTCTGCGACTTTCGGAACGTGCTGCAGTGTATTTTTCACATGCGATCATCGCCGACAATCAGGCAATCGCCGATCATGTGCGCGAAAGCTATCGGAGGGGTTGCCATGTGATTGCCTATGGAGGCGACCACGCCCTTGCCCATGCGGAGAAGGCGGTGGCCCCTGCGGGCTTTCCGGATACTTATGCACTTGCCCTTTGTCGTATCGAACCGGAAAATCACGCCCACACAATTCTGGAGGCTTGGGCGCAACTTGATACACCCTTGGTGTTCGTCGGCAACTGGGCTAACAGCCCCTATGGTCGAGAGCTAAAGACGCGCTACGCCAAACATACAAACCTGTACCTTCTGGATCCGGTGTACGAGCCGGAAAAGCTCCATGCGTTGCGGTCGCGAGCGTCGGTCTATGTTCACGGCCATTCTGCCGGGGGGACCAACCCTTCACTGGTAGAAATGATGCATTTCGGTATCCCCGTGCTGGCGCATGGCTGTGTATTCAATCGCCACAGCACCGAAGGCAAGGCACGCTACTTTGAGACGTCCGCTGATCTTGTCCATGAAGCTCAAGCGCTCACCCCGGAGCAATCAGCTACGGTCGGAGCAGATATGCTCGAAATCGCTCGGCGCCGCTATACGTGGGACCAGATCGGCAAGGCTTACTTTGCATTGCTTGATGTCTGAACGCGCAAAACTCAGGGATTTTTGACCAGCGCTCGCAGATACTCAGCGTAAGCCGTGTGACCGGTTCCCGCGACACTCAGCAGTTTCTCGGCATCAATAAATCCCATGCGGAAGGCGACTTCTTCGGGGCTGCCGATTTTCAGGTTCTGCCGCTCTTCTATCGTTGCAACGAACTGGCTTGCCTGCAAAAGGCTGTCATGCGTTCCGGTGTCGAGCCAGGCAAAGCCGCGGCTGAATATCTCGCAGGTCAGATCGCCCTGTTGCAGATACATGTCGTTGAGTGTGGTGATTTCGAGCTCGCCGCGCGGGGAGGGTTTCACCTCGGCGGCCATGTCGCTCACCCGCGCGTCATAGAAATAAAGTCCTGTCACGGCGTAGTTCGACTTTGGTTCTTTGGGCTTTTCCTCGATGGAAAGTGCGCGGCCTTTCTTGTCGAACTCGATGACGCCATAGCGTTCCGGATCTGCGACCCAATAGCCGAATACGGTTGCTCCTTCCCGCCGGACGGCTGCGCGTTGCAGGATCGGGGAGAGGCCCGCGCCGTAGAAAATATTGTCGCCCAGCACAAGTGCGCATGGCTCGCCATTGATGAAATCGCGCCCGATGATGAAGGCTTGAGCAAGTCCTTCGGGCTTCGGTTGCACGGCATAGGAAAGAGAAACGCCCCACTGGCTGCCATCTCCCAGAAGATGTTCGAAGGCAGGAGCATCATGTGGCGTAGTGATGATCAGAATGTCGCGAATGCCCGCCAGCATCAGCGTGGTGAGCGGATAATAAATCATCGGCTTGTCATAGATTGGCAGAAGCTGCTTCGACACGGCCTTGGTGACGGGATAAAGCCGCGTCCCGCTGCCGCCCGCCAGTATGATGCCTTTCATCTGATGCTTCCCGCTACTTGTTGTTCTGTGTGCTGTGGGTAGAGCCTGTCAGCACGTCCAGCACTTCCGCTAATGCCTCTTCCCACGGTCGCGGTACGATGCCGAATGTGCGTTCAAGCTTGCCGAAATCGAGAACAGACCATACCGGGCGACGGGCCGGTGTCGGATAATCCGTTGTCGGAATACCACGGACCGGCACGCTGCGCCCACCGCGCTTTGCCGCTTTGCGCATGATCGCGCAGGCAAAACCATGCCAGCTTGTCTTGCCGCGATTGCAGAAGTGGTAAGTGCCCCATGAGAAGGTATCGGGGTCGCGTAGCGCGCGCTCCGCAAGGGTGAGCAGCGCTTCGGCGATATCGCTGGCGGCGCTCGGACAGCCCTGCTGATCGTTGACCACGGCAAGCTCGTCCCGCTCCCCCGCGAGCCGTAACATGGTCTTTACGAAATTGTTGCCATGCGGGCTGAAGACCCATGATGTGCGCAGGATGATGTGGTGCGCCGTTGCCTTGCGCACGGCTTCTTCACCCGCGGCTTTGCTGACGCCGTAAACGCTCTGCGGCGCAATAGGGTCATCCTCGCGGTAGGGCCGTGTGCCTCTCCCATCGAAAACATAGTCGGTCGAGACATGAAGGACCGGGATGTTGGCTGCTGCACAGGCCTTGGCGATGTGCCCGGCACCTGCCGCGTTGATGGCATTTGCTGCTTCGGGCTCGCTCTCCGCCCGGTCCACCGCTGTATAGGCTGCTGCGTTGATGACGACATCGGGTGTGCCGGTTGCAATAACCTGCGCAACGGCTTCTCCATCTGCGATGTTCAACTCATCGCGCGCAAGAGCGAGGATATCGAAGCCTGCTTTGCTTCCCCGCGCGACGAGTTCCCGCCCGACCTGACCCCCCGCTCCGGTGATGAGCAGCTGTGAGCGGCCTTTCTTATGCGTCATCTCAGTTGGCACCTGCCGCAAGGCCGAGACGTTCGCCCCGATAGGAACCGGAGCGCACCCGCTCCCACCACTCTCTATTGTCCAGATACCATTGGACGGTCTTGCCGAGGCCGCTCTCGAAGCTCTCGCGCGGCTGCCAGCCTAGCTCACGCCCGATCTTGGTGGCGTCTATGGCGTAGCGTGCGTCATGGCCCGGGCGGTCGGTCACATAGGTGATGAGACTGGCGTGGGGCCGGTGAGGAGAATGCGGTAGCAACTCATCGAGAAGGGCGCAAACAGCGTTCACCACTTCTATGTTGGTGCGCTCTTCGTTCCCACCCACACAATAGGTTTCGCCGGGCTTTCCGCGCGTTGCGATGGCGAGAAGGGCGCGGGCGTGATCTTCCACATGGAGCCAGTCGCGCACATTCTGGCCGCTGCCATAAACAGGCAGCGGCTTTCCCTCCAGCGCATTGAGGATCATCAGTGGAATGAGCTTTTCGGGAAATTGGCACGGCCCGTAATTATTCGAACAGTTGCTGGTAACAACCGGCAGGCCATATGTCTCGTGCCACGCGCGCACCAGATGGTCGGAGCCCGCCTTGGAAGCCGAATAAGGAGAATTCGGCGCATAGGGTGTCGTCTCGCAGAAGGCACCGGCCGGACCGAGAGAGCCGAACACTTCATCTGTCGAGACATGGTGGAAACGGAAATCCTTCCTCTCTGCCTCGTCCAGTTCCAGCCAGTAAGCACGCGCTGCCTCCAGCAAATTTGCCGTGCCGACAATGTTGGTCTGGATGAAATCTGCCGGGTTGTCGATCGAGCGGTCCACATGGGATTCTGCCGCAAGATGCATGATGATATGGGGTCGGAAGCTGCCGACCGCCTTCCGCAATGCGGGCAAGTCGCGAATGTCTGCTAGGGAAAAGTGGTAGCGCTTGTTCTCAGCGACGGAAGAAAGCGAGTCCAGATTGCCCGCATAGGTAAGGCAATCGAGATTCAGCACCTCGAAATCGGTTTCCTCGATGATCGTTCGGATAACGGCTGAGCCGATAAAGCCCGCGCCACCTGTTACCATTAGTCGCATAGATGTCTCCCCTAGACCGACTTGGTCGCTCAACTGTTCACGTAGGTGAAGGGGCTATGGAAGCCCGCAAGGCCCGGCAACAGCCTGTCTTTCCCCGACAGGATCGCCTCTTCCGCCGAGACCGGCCATTCTATGCCGATATCGGTATCGTTCCAGATGATGCCTGCATCATGATCTGCCGAGTAGTGCCGATCAACCTTGTAGAAAACCCGCGTATCCGGCTCCAGCGTGCAGAGGCCGTGTGCAAAGCCCGCCGGGATAAAGAGCTGATTGCCTTCCTCCGCACTGAGGCGTACGGCGACATATCTTCCATAGCTGGGTGAACCGGCCCGCAGGTCGACAGCCACATCAAATATTGCGCCCGTCAGCACCCGGACGAGCTTTGCCTGCTCGAAAGGGGGTGTCTGGAAATGAAGCCCGCGGATCGTCCCTACCTCGGCGGACAGAGACTCATTATCCTGCACGAAATCAACGCCGATACCTGCTTCGGCGAGAACGCGCCGGTTATAGGTCTCGGAAAAATAGCCCCGCGCATCGCCGTGGCGTTGTGGAACCAGTATTTTGACGTCAGGAATGGCGGTAGGAACGCATTTGGTCATTGATGTAGATTACACATTTCTTGGACATAAAGCTTTGGACGGGCTTGCTTCTCAACGATCCCGCTAATGTTTCTCATCAGAAGCCCGACTGTCATTTCGAACCGGCACCTGTGAGCACGGTGCGAATGGTTTTCAGAATTATGAGTACGTCGAGCCATGGTGAAAAATTCTTGATGTAATAGAAATCATAATGGAGCTTTTCGAGCACTTCATCCGGAGAAGCCACATGGCCCTGCATGACCTGAGCCCAGCCGGAAATGCCGGGGCGGACAATATGGCGGTATCGATAGAAGGGCAGTTCCTTCTCGTACCATTCGGATAGAGGAACGGCTTCCGGCCTCGGGCCAATCCAGCTCATCTCACCGCGAAGAATATTGATGATCTGTGGCAATTCGTCTATTCGCGTCCGGCGCAGGAAATGGCCGATCCTGGTAATGCGGGCATCGCCATCCCTCGTGATTGCCCGATCACGGTCATTTCCGGCTGTGTCGTTCTCCATTCGCATGGTCCGGAACTTGTGGACAGTAAAGATGCGGCCGCGATAGCCCATTCGTTTCTGATGGAAGACTGCAGGTCCACTCGTCTCACAGCGAATGGCGATAGCGATAAGCAGAAAAAACGGTGCAAAAAGGGCCACCGCAACAAGAGCGGCAAACCAGTCGATGGCTTGCTTCAGCTTCAGGTACATGTCGTCCGGATTGAGCGCGCCCAGCGTGTTTTCCGACAGATGTGCAATCTCTACCCGCCCGGTCAGCGTTTCGCGCAAATGCTTGACGTCAAAAACGGGGGTTCCCGAGACAGCCGCTTCAGCAACGAAGCGTTCCCATTCGGGCGTGAAGCTGTGCCGAAGATCCGCCGTGATCGCATTGACGCCGATTGGCATGGAGCCGGGTTCCGTGATCGTGTGCCATTCGGCGGACGGCAGGGATCTCAGGGACAAAGCGTCCCCACCTGGAACAATTCCGATCCGGTAGGTTCTCAGCCTGGCCATGGCAATCGATATGCCTGTGAACCAGATGACCGCGAGCAGATAGCTTGCGCCAAACAGGTAGCGGCTATAGTCGAGCCGGAGAAACAGGAATATGACGATGACCGCCCCATAGGTAACGGCGAAAACAGGAATCGCATAGGCGATGCCTTCGGTTCCGGGGTAATCGATCAGGCGGCGGAAGAAAAAGAAGCCTGCTGTCAGCGCAAGAAGGGATCCGACTGTCGTATTGGAAAGTGTGGCTTCACTGGTCTGAACACCCTCAATGCCGAACCGGAAGAGCAGCGGCATCAAGATGGCAAATATCGCACCGCCCAGAAGCTGTACGCGATTGCGCAACAGGCTATGCCGGATCATTTCTCTTAAGTTTGACCGCTCTCCCATCACGATGCGATGGCCGAGATTGTCGGCCTGTCTATTATTGTGCGGCATGATCTTCCCGGCATGTTCCGCGAGATTCAGTATCCCGCGATATACCGACTTCTCCCCGTAAAGCAGGCATTGATGTCTCGATGAATAGAAGAAGCCGGTTTTGGAGCCGGGCGCAATATGCAGTTCGTCACAAAAGGATAATAAAGTTAAAACTGATTCAGACGGTAGCGTGGCGGGCGGCGCTTTTTCTTGAATAAACAGGTGATTATTAATATAGCTAGCGGTCTCTTGCTCTCGAACTTCTACATTTTGTGTGTAGCGTTTTAGATGACGGTCGGGCGCCCGACGGAATGATAGACGAAGCCAGCTTTTGCCACTTCCTGCGGCGTGTAGATGTTGCGAAGGTCAATCATGAGGGGCGCTTTCAACAAGGCCTTGGCGCGCGAAAGGTCAAGAACGCGAAATTCATTCCATTCGGTGAGGATAAGAAGGGCATCTGCCTGCGCCATTGTGTCATAAGCATTTCCGGCCCATTCCACATTGTTCAAATATTTTCGTGCCGTCTCCATGCCTTCCGGATCATATGCCCGGATGGACGCTCCTGCTTCCTGTAGCAGGGGTATAATGTCGAGGCTCGGTGCGTCGCGCATGTCGTCGGTGTTGGGCTTGAAGGTTACCCCGAGTACGGCAATTGTTTTCCCGGCAACGCTGCCACCGCAGGCTGCGATCACCTTCTGTGCCATGCGGCGTTTACGCTCATTATTCGCGGCCATCACGGCCTCGACGATGCGTGTTGGCTGCCCGACTTTTCGGGCCGTGCTGGTGAGCGCCAACGTGTCTTTTGGAAAACATGAGCCGCCGAAGCCGGCACCCGCCTGCAGGAACCGGGTGCCAATGCGGCTATCGAGCCCAATGCCGCGGGAAACATCCTGCACATCCGCATCGACCTTCTCGCAAATATCCGCGATCTCGTTGATGAAGGTGACTTTCATGGCGAGAAAGGCATTTGCCGCATATTTGATGAGCTCGGATGTGGTGCGTCCGGTATGGAGAATTTGTGATTCCTGCAACATCAGTGGTCGGTAGAGGGCAAACATAACGTCGCGCGCGCGGGAAGAGTCCGTGCCGATGACAATGCGATCCGGCATCATGAAATCATCGATTGCGTTGCCTTCACGCAGGAACTCAGGGTTGGATGCGACGTCGAACTCTGCTTCAGGATTTGTTTCCCGGATAATGTCATCCACCTCCGCGCCAGTCCCTACGGGCACGGTCGATTTGCTCACGACAACCGTATAGGTGGAGAGGTGCGGGGCAATGTCCCGCGCGGCGGCGTAGACATATGAAAGATCGGCATTCCCGTCTTCCAGCGGGGGAGTGCCAACACAGATGAATACAGCATCCCTGCCCATCGCCGCTTCTGCGGTATCAGTGGTGAAAGAAAGGCGTCCAGCGTCGATATTTCGCGCGACGATGTCATCAAGCCCCGGCTCGTAGATTGGAATTTCGCCGCGGCGAAGCCCTCCGATCTTGGTGGCGTCGATGTCAACGCAGACCACATGGTGGCCGAGATCCGCAAAACATGCACCCGAGACAAGGCCTACATAGCCCGTGCCGATCATGGTGATTTTCATCGGTACGACTCTTTAAACAAGGTGGAGAGACATATTAAAGGCAGGAGCGATCCTATCGCTTCAGGAGGCTTTCGGCGACAGGGCGGAACTTTGTCGCAATATCTTCACGATCAAGGGCGAGCGCGAGATTGGCGGAGAGAAAACCGATCTTGTCGCCGCAATCATAGGTCGTGCCTTCGAAAGTGTAAGAGAAGAAATCCTGCTCTGCCATCAGCGCGATCATCGCATCGGTGAGCTGAATCTCGCCACCTGCGCCCGGCTTCTGCGTTTCGAGTTTTGCGAAAATCTCAGGCTGCAGAATATAGCGGCCTGAAATGATGAGATTTGAGGGCGCGTCCTCAACCTTCGGTTTTTCCACCATGCCGGTGATGCGGGCCGTGCGCTCGTCGAATTTTTCATCAAGCGCGACGACGCCGTAGCGGTTCACATGTTCATGCGGCACTTCTTCCACCGCGATCACATTCCCGCCATGGGTCTTATAGACGTCCATCATCTGCGCGAAGCAGCCGCGTGCCCCGTGGATCAGCATGTCGGGCAGGGCGAGCAGGAAAGGCTCATTGCCCACAATATCCCGCGCGCACCAGACGGCATGGCCAAGCCCCAGCGGCTCCTGCTGGCGGACGAAGCTCGCCGCGCCTGCTGCGGGCCGCGTCGGCTTCAGCATCTCGATTTCCGCTGTCTTGCCGCGTGCCTTGAGCGTTGCCTCTAGTTCATAGGCGAGGTCGAAATGATCCTCGATCGCGCCCTTGCCGCGCCCCGTCACGAAGACGAAATGCTCGATACCCGCTTCGACTGCTTCATCCACCGCATACTGGATGACGGGCTTGTCCACCACCGTCAGCATCTCCTTCGGCACGGCCTTGGTGGCGGGCAGGAAGCGGGTGCCGAGGCCTGCGACCGGGAAGACCGCTTTGCGGGGCATCTTTTGCATGTCGGGTGTCACTCTTGGGTGTGCTGGCGAATGGGAGGGCTAAGTTATTAATAATAGTAGTGAAATCTCCGTCCGATAGAGATTTTTGCCATGCCAAAGGGGCCGGGGCAAGCCGCACACGTCGCGGATGTTTCCGGTTGGGTAAAATCCATGTATCTAAGACGCGCGCGGCGCAGGTTTGTTCCTGTTTCGCGCGCGTAAGGATTTTTCGAGGAGCGGGTCGGCGGAGCCCACTTCCTATACGAGGCAGGAGAGCGTCAGGCATGACCAAGCGGGTCGCGTTGATTACCGGGATTACAGGCCAGGATGGCAGCTATCTGGCCGATCTGCTTGTCAGGAAGGGATATGAAGTCCACGGGCTGATGCGCCGGTCCTCGTCGCTCAACACGGATCGCATCGGGCATCTTTATCACGAGGATCGTGAGGCCGCCTCGGAAATCAAGGTGCATTTCGGCGACATGTCGGATGGCGGGAGCCTTTTCCGGGCGTTGAAGGATGTAAAGCCGGACGAGGTTTATAATCTCGCCGCACAGAGCCATGTGAAGGTGAGCTTCGACAAGCCGGAATATACGGCTGATGTAAACGCGACAGGCGTGCTGCGGCTTCTGGAGGCGATCCGCCTGCTCGATATGGGCGAGAGTGTGCGTTTCTATCAGGCGTCCACGTCTGAGCTTTTCGGTAATGTGCAGGAGACGCCGCAAAGCGAGACGACACCCTTCCGCCCGCGCAGTCCCTATGCGATTTCCAAGCATTTCGCCTTCCAGACGGTCGTGAACTACCGCGAGGCCTATGGCTTCCATGCGTCGAACGGCATTCTCTTCAATCATGAGGGGCCGAACCGCGGCGAAAATTTTGTCAGCCGCAAGATCACGCGCGCTGTCGCCGCGATTCACCACGGCCTTCAGGACCGGCTCTATCTCGGCAATATCAATTCACGCCGCGACTGGGGCCATGCGCGCGACTATGTCGAGGGCATGTGGCTCATGCTGCAAAAGGAGACGCCTGGCGACTATGTGCTTGCCACGGGCCAGGAGCACTCGGTTCGGGATTTCGTCGAACTCGCCTTTGAAATGGTCGGGCGCCCCATTGAATGGGAAGGCACGGCGCTGGAAGAAAAGGGCATTGACCGGAAGTCGGGCAAGGTCCTGATCGAGATCGACCCCAAATATTACCGCCCGGCAGAAGTGAACTCGCTTGTCGGCAACGCCGCCAAGGCGCGCGATGAGCTTGGCTGGACCCACAAGACCACCTTCAAGGAACTGGTGCAGGAAATGGTCGAAACAGACCTGCAGCATCTTGCGGGAAGTGGGGCACAGGCCTGAATTTCTGGAATCTTTCAGGGTAGTGCACCCGTTAACCAGTGACATCTTGCCGGGATGAAAAGGCCTTTTCGTTCCGCTAAAGTGCGGAATGCTCATCTCTTGGGGGCTGGGGATTTTCTATGGGCGGAACAGGCATGATCTATCCAGTCATTCTTTCGGGCGGCGTCGGCTCGCGCCTGTGGCCAATCTCGCGCTCGCTCTATCCGAAGCAACTCCTGCCGCTCGTGTCCGAACGCCCGATGATGCTGGAAACGGCGTTGCGCGTGACTGATCCTGCGCGGTTTGCTGCGCCTCTCATCGTTTCGAATGATGAGCACCGCTTCATCATTGCGCAGCAGATGCGCGATGCGGGCGTGACGCCGCTTGCGCATATATTGGAACCGCAGGGTCGCAATACGGCTCCGGCAGCGGCTGCAGCGGCCACCTTCATTCAATCGCATGACCCGCAGGGCATTTTGTTGTTGCTGCCGGCGGATCATCACATTGCGAACGTCGAAGCGTTTCAGGCTGCCATTACGCGTGGTGCCGTGCTCGCGCGGGAAGGGCATCTCGTGACCTTTGGCGTGCTGCCTTCCGGCCCCGAGACTGGCTATGGCTATATCAGGCGCGGCGCGGAAATCGTGGGTCGCGATGCCTATGCCGTTGAGCGCTTTGTCGAGAAGCCTGACCGCGAAAGAGCGGAATCCTATCTTGCCGAAGGCGGCTATGACTGGAATGCGGGCATCTTCATGTTCCGCGCTGACACCATTCTTGATGAAATGCGGCGGCACTGCCCCGAGATCGTGGCCCGCGCGGGCGAGGCGGTTGTCAAAGGCACGCGCGATCTTGATTTCCTGCGTCTTGATGCCGATGCCTTTGCGGCATGCCCCTCCAACTCCATCGACTATGCGGTGATGGAACATGCGGCGAACGTCGCGGTCGTACCCGTCGATATGGGATGGAGCGATATCGGTTCCTGGTCGGCGCTCTGGGAGATCGGGGCGAAGGATACGCATGGCAATGTTGTCTCCGGCGATGTCATTGCGGCGGATACGGATAATTGCTACATCCGCGCGGAGAACGGTCTAGTCGCCACGATTGGCGTTGAGAATCTTGTCATCGTGGAGACGGGCGACGTGCTCTTTGTTGCATCGCGCGACCGTGTGCAGGATGTGAAATCGATTGTGGACAAGCTTGCCGCGCGGGGCCGCAGCGAGCATCAGCTTCATCGGCGCGTGCATCGGCCCTGGGGGTATTATGAGGGGCTTGATAGCGGCGAGCGACATCAGGTGAAGCATCTGATGGTGCATCCGGGCGCATCGCTTTCCTTGCAGATGCATCATCACCGTGCGGAACATTGGGTGGTCGTTAAGGGGCGGGCGGAAGTGACAGTGGGCGACAAGGTCGCGATGCTTGAGGAAAACGAGTCCGTCTATATTCCGGTCGGCATGACGCATCGTCTGGCCAATCCCGGTGACGAACCGCTCAGCATCATCGAGGTGCAGTCGGGCGCCTATCTCGGCGAGGACGACATCGTCCGCTTCGATGATGTCTATGGCCGTGACGTGAAGAAACCTGCGGCCGAGTGATTGTGACGGTCTTGTCTTGCCCAAGTGATCATTCGTACTTGACGCCTTTGGTCTTGAGGCGGAACAGAGGTCGCGTCCTCATATCACCAATCGATGCGCGGAGCCGCGTTTGATGCCTCGGCAATCGCGTCGCCTCACCCTGCTTCTCCGGGTGCTCTGGTTCTTCCTGTTTGGGGTGACACTTTTCGGTTCGCTATCGATGTCGGTCGGGCCGCCTGCGCTCTTCTCTCACGCAGACAAGGTCTTTCATTTTGGAGCCTGGGGCGCGCTATCGGGTCTCGCTTTTCTCGCTTTTGCGGGGCGCTATAATAGGCTTGCGATTCCCTCGGCGCTTCTGGTCATAAGTGCCGCGATTGAGGTCTTGCAGACCTTCATCCCCGGCCGGTCGGGGTCTCACGAGGACCTCGCTGCGAACGCAGCGGGCATTGCGCTTGGGAGCCTTGTTGGGCTCGTGCTGCGCCGCCCGCTTCTCGCCTGGCTGGATCGGGACCAGGCCTGATCGTCCTCAGTCCCACTTGGCCGTATCGGCAGCGGAACAGAGGCTTTCTGCTGTCCATATCCCATCCTGCCGGCGACTGTAGCGGGGGGGGGGCGCATGGCTCACCACGGAGCGTGCAAAGCGGTGATCGCATTTTCACGTCCGCAGCACAACCGGCCGCATCAGTGATCATGAAAGGGGTGGATGGGGTGCCGTCACATATGATCCGTTGGCAGGTGGGGCCTCTCCCTTCTCATGCATTCGAGCCTTCGAGAGGGACTCCAACCGTGTCTGGAAAAGCGCGCTCAGGATTTCGGCATAGTGGCGCTCCGTCTTGTCGCGGAGCTGTGGCTTTTCGGCGACGAGCCGCGCGAGGAAGCGGTGGTTGTGCTGATAGATCGCTTCGAGTTCTTCTGCGTCATGACAATTCTCGATTGCACGGCGCAGGCTTGAGCAGAAGAGGATCGGACTGGTAAAGGCTGCCATGGCCTCGCCTGTGGCGCTGCGCAGCAGCCAAGGACGTGGTGCTTCCGCCCGCACCCCGTTTCGACATACCGCCTCGCCTTCCACGCTTGCGGCCGTGGCTTTTTCCGGCACCGGCGCTGCCGGCGTTTCGTAGAGCGTCAATCCGAATGGAGCGCCTAGCGTTGCCAGCGCGCGCTTTGTTGCGTCGGTCTCGGCCGCCTTCAGGGCCTGGGCATGCGCTTCGCCGGGATGCATACCCGTTGCGTGGCCTGCGCCGCTCCCTTCTCTCACGAAAGTTTCGTTCTTGGAGCGAACACAGATCCGCACCCGCGCGGTGTAGGTGCAAGCTGCTCTTCCGTCCTGCTTTCCCTGCCAGACACATTGGGCGGTCAGCGTTATCCGGTCCCAATGCTCGTGTCCGAATATCCGGTTGGCTTCACGGATCACATACCAGCCTTCGAGATAGGCAAGCGACTGCCCGCCTTCCTCGCGCGTTTTGATTGCGTCGGCGGGCGGCGGGGTGTCGAGATCTTTCTTCTGCTTCTGTGTAAGTGTCATCTTAAACCTTCCTTCGATCAGGCGATGCGGATCGTGATGGATGCCTTGGGGGTTCCGAGCATCGCGCCTTCCACCGTGCGGCCGGCCCGCAGGGCTTCACCCAACGCGGCGCGGTTGAGCTTGGGGGGCTGGGCTTTCCAGAAATCTGCGGGGATCAGCGCCTCGTCCTCAATCTCGATCGGTGGCGGTGCCGCGCGGAGCGAGACCGTAAAATCTTCCTGCATGATCCGTTTGATATCGGCGCGCGACATTACATCGGCGACGAGCCGGCGCTTGCGTTCTGCGCGGTCCTGGAAGCGATCAAGACGGGCCTTCATCGCCTCAAGACGCGACTTAAGGGCCGTGATCAGGCCTAGGTCTTCTTCGCGTGAGCGAAGGACGGCGGCGAGCGCTTCAGTAAGGTTCGTTTCGCCCTCGAGGGTGTCTGTCAGCGTTTCATCATCGAGGTCGGGAAACTCCTCTCTCAATCGTTCGCTCAGATAGGTGTGGATATGAAGTTCCGCCGCCAGGCGTGGCGGTAACCGCAGCTCCGCCGCCTGATCGTGTGTTGCGTCCGGATGGGCTGTTTCCGGAGGCATTACTTCTTCAAAGGACTGTGCAGTTTCGATTGACTCTGGCATGATAAATGACCTTTTTTTGTTCAGTTTCGACTTAATTCATGCTTCCTGTGTAAATGAAGTCAACTGAAAGAAGTCACTTTTATAAAAAATGAGGTCATAATTGATTTATTCTGCGCAAATCCGGGCCGCGCGTGGCCTACTCGATTGGAACCGTCGTCGCCTCGCCGAGGCGGCCGGACTCGGGATCTCTACCGTTCAGCGTATGGAAAACGGCGAGGGCCTCGCTTTGGGTCATGCAGGCAATGTGTGGCGTCTTCAGGCGGCGCTGGAGGCGGCGGGTGTCGTCTTTCTGCCGGCGAATGAGACGGGCGGGCCGGGGGTGCGTTTGAGAGATCCTGCTGACGCGGTTTGATCCGCGGCCGATTTGTCCCCGTTATCCCCGCAATGCCGTGCTCTACTCTCAAGTGATACTGGGAATTGTTGTTGTGGTAGCGCAGGGAACTTCGGGGATAAGTAAGTGTGGGAGCATCCCTTCGCGATATTGTCCGGCGTTTCCACGCCAAACCCGACGGGCCATGTCGTAATCCGTCTGACTTTGCATGGCCTGCAACAGTGGAACGAATAGAGGCTTTGCGAGACTTGTCCCCATGACACTGTTTCCCGGCATAGGGTTTTCGCGGGCGGTAGCTCGCGCGGCTCGATGCAGTCGGATCACAATCTGGCTTAAGACAGGCGGCGTTTATCCTGCGGGCTATAGCCGTCTTGTTCGCAACCGGGATCTAGGCATGCCTTGAGAGCGGATCGGATTGCGGCGCCTCGTCCCGCCGGGGAGAGTGATGCGATGGCTGACTATCATGTGTATCGCCTGGATAATGCTGTCCACCTGATCATCGTATTTGCCGTCCGGGAATGCGCGAAACTCCTGAAGCAGAGCATTCCTCCAGGGCTTCTCGACAGAGGGAAGCTGAAATCGACCCGACTCGAGCTGGGCTGTTTGTGCCGCCGCGCGGTTGGTCTTGTCGCCGCGGGGCTTGTAACCCCTCATCCAGGATCGTATGGCACTATCTTCGCTTCCCATGTACTGCATCAATGACAAGCCCGAGCTGATCGCTTCTACAACAACATAGTCGGCCTGCCAGGTCTGTCGCTGCCTCTTTACGGCGCCGACCAGATCAGGAAACGCTACACGCTCCCGCCACACGTCGATCAAATACCAAACCTCGTCTCGATGGCCCCAGGTCGTGCAAACCGAAAAGTCGGCTTTGGGGTCTGTCGAAAAAGCGGTGTCCCAACTCTGAAGGACACAATTGAAGTCGTCGCGCTCATATTCCTCGTCGTAGAAGTGAAACTTGTCGAGGCGGAAAAGGGCACCTTCCGGCGTTACGGGCTCCTGTTGATACTGAGCCGAGAACGCCGGGTTACCTATCTCCTGTCTTATAGCGTCCAGTCTCTCGCGGCTTTGACGCTGGGGGAATAGCACATCGCCCGGTGATCGCTTTTCCTCCTGTCTAAAAAAGAGTGGGTGACGTTCTGTTGTTTCTGCAATCGCTTTCAAATTTACATGCCGCCAGTTCCCTTGCCCGAGAAGGAACGCGGGAAAATCATCTTCATGCAGGCGCTGTTGTACCGAGACAATGCATCCCGTGTCCTGGTCGTTAAGGCGGCTGTGAAGGGCGTCGCGATAGAAATCTATCACCTGGTTTCTGATCACAGGGGAGCTGGCATCCGCTGCATTCATTATGTCATCGATGATAATGTAATCCGCTCCGAACCCGGTGGTTGAGCTTCGAGGTGTGACGTTCCGTCGGGCGCCGCCTTGTGTCGTGCGTAGCTCCTCCTGGCTCTGCGATTGAATTTTTGTGGCCGGGAACAGCTGTTTATACCATGGTGAATTCATCAAGCGCCGCAATCTCTCGCCGTGCTCCGTGCCGAGGTCCTGACTGTAGGTCGCGACTATAATGCTCATTGATGGATTTTGTCCGAGAAGGTAAGCCGGCATTGCGATCACGGCGCAGAAGGATTTCAGGTGCCGCGGCGGCACGTTGATAATGAGGCGCTTGTTGTGACCTGCCATCAGCTCCTGAAGCTCAAAGCAAATCGTCTCGATGTGCCAGTTCGTGATGAACGTTTCTCCTGGGTAGACTGTTGAAAACGCCCTCCGCGCGAAGGCGTAGAAATGTTCGCGATAGATGATCCTCGCTGCCGTTTGTTCTCCCTCGGAGCTTAGCGATTGCCACTGGTGCTGATTCATTTCTCCACGTCCCCCTGTGTCGCTTAGGTTGATGGGCGGGCGGATGGCGCGTGCCTTGTGCTTGAGACCATGCGCGGCATTTCCTATTTCCTTTTCAATGCCCCTTTCACGCCTCTTTCCACCTCTGCGAGAATTTCGTTATCCAGATCTGTGAGGGAGTCGGTGCTGCGATTGTCGTCTTTATTGTCGGCCAGCAGGTTCAAACGCGCTGCCTGGTCCAACAGCAGGCGGGTTGCGGCCGTGTCGCCTGATACTGCCTTTCGCGAAAGCTGCATGAACGTGGCCTGCAAGGCCGTTACAGTCTTGCGTTTACCGCCGTCCGATATGACGAGAGGTGCGTTCAATACTTGCTCGTACGTTTCCTTCAGGTTCTTCGTTTGAGGTCGCCGCCCCTTGGGGTTGCCTGATTGGCCGGGCTTGAACTGACTATGTTTGGGGGGACGGCCGTACCCGACCTCATTCGCATTATTCTCCGGGCTGTCTGATTGAGCCTTTGCCATCGTGCTGGGCGGGGTGTTCGACTTGCTTTTTGCGGTTCTTCGGACTTTCTCAGGCGCAGAGCGTTGGCGGGTTTTCTTAGACATTCTCTCAGCCCTCCCCGCGCGCGGATTGGATACGTCTCCGCTCACGTGCTTTCGGACGTTGTTTCGCCAGAGACTTTCGTGTCAGCCCCGTGTCCGTGTGAATTGCCTCGCGGCCCGTTGAACGCTCCCAGCGATCCAGAATGGTGTCGCAGTAGTCCGGGTCGATCTCTATGCCCAGACCTTTGCGGCCGGTGCGTTCGGCGGCAAGAAAGATGGTTCCCGAGCCCGCGAACGGGTCGAGGACGGTGTCGCCGTGCCTTGTGCTATCGCATATCGCGTCCGCAATCATCGCGACCGGTTTTACCGTGGGGTGAACGGCGAGCGCTTCGTCGCGTCCGTCATGCATGCTGCTCAGTCCCCGGTATCTCCAAACATTCGTGCGATACCGGCCATGCTTGCCGAGGTTTACATTGTTCTGATGGGGCGCACCTTGCTTCTTCAGAATGAAGACGAGTTCATGTTGCGAACGGTAAAGCGATCCCATGCCGCCATTGTCTTTTACCCATACGCAGAGATTGATATGTGCAAGGTCCGCCGCTTTGCTCGCGGTCAGAATTTCCGGCATATGGCGCCAGTCCATAAAGACATGGAGAAGGGCGCCCGGGGCTGCGTGCTCCCGGGTTTGCGTTAGGGCACGGGAGAGGAAGTGCGTAAAATCCGTGCTCGACATTTCGCCTGACGCCATCGCGAACTCCTTGTGCCGCGCGCGGCCGAGCCCGGACACATGGCCCTGAATTGGCACGTTATAGGGTGGGTCGGTTATGATCATTGCGGCCTTGGTCCCGCGGAGAAGCGTCTCGTAGGAGCTTTCCTCCAGCGCGTCGGCGCACAGCAGACGATGGTCGCCCATAGCCCACAAATCACCCGGGCGGGAGACGGTCGACTGCTTGGCATCGCGCCGCGGTATTACGTCGTCTTCATCGACCTGCCGGTCCTTCGTCTCGTCCATGAAGAGGCGGTCAAGTTCGGCGGTCTCAAAGCCCGGAAGCGTGAAGTCCGGCACCGAATCCAAAATTATGAGGTCGTTCAGTTCCAGGCGCAGCTCGTCCGGATTCCAGTCGCCGGACTCTGCAAGCTTGTTCAGCGACAGGCGAAGGGCGCGGGTGGCCCCGGGCGATAGATGTGATGTTCGGATCGCCTGGATGGTGCTGTATCCAAGTTCCATCACGGTCTCATAGACGAGAAGCCCGTCGATGATCGTGCCCGCCCCGTCGATCAGAACCGGGATCACCTGCCCGAATTTCTCCAGGCTGGCTTTCATTTGCCGCCGTTGTGTCGCGTCATGAACGCGTATGCGCCGCTCGGGGGGCCTCAGCGAGGTAACGGGCAGGATCTCGACCTGGGGTGTGGCGGCAAGACTTGCCCCAAGCAGGTCGTTTGCCCTTGAAAGCGTATGGGCGTTTGCGGCGGGGATAGCGTCTCGTTTGGAAAAGGCTCGCTCTGTCATTCTTTACCTCTTTGAGTGGCGAGGTGAAGAACGGAAAGGCAGCAAGGTGCTGTGAGGGGACTTGCGTCCCCCTGACGGGAAAATCACAGCTGGCCTCGCCAGCCCTTCCGTTCCCGTCACCGGAGCGCCGACTAACCCGAACACGAATATGTTCAGGTCGTTATATTAGCCATGATTCGGTGAATTTCAATATAATTTAGTATATGTAGCGAGCTACTGATTGTTAGTCAAGAACTAATTGTCAAAATAGTCTGATCGCGTACTACCGATTATTTGTCGGATGCGATTTACATCTTCAAGGGTTGGTGTCTTGTCTTTGACGGATGGCGGCATGCGCCGATTCTACAGGTCGTCCATTACTGGTCCCGGGAGAATCGGCGCCTGTCTTGCGCCCTAGGGTGTCATAATGATATTGGCCCGCTGGCCATCGCGAAGTGACACCTCGTGCATCAACCCGGCCCCTTCGGGAATGATGCGGTTGCCTACCGTCCACATGACCCGGGTGACTAGGTAGTAGTCCCCGTCGGGCAGGCCACTGAAGCTGAAGCTGCCCTGAGCGTCGCAGGTGGCGGTGCGATGCGTGCCGGTGAACCCCGGGGCAGGTTCGGGAAGACGCGTGCCGAACATGAACCTCGCCACACCTGAGGGTCCGTTGCCGTAAGCCGCTCTGATCCTTTCGGTTGAATAGGGCGAGGAGGGGATCAGAGTTACCCGTTCGCCCGCGCATGTCACGACGCCGCCGCCCTGCTGTCTCAGGAACGCTTGGCCGGTGATCTCATTGGTACCGGTCTCCTTGGCCCAGCGTACCGCCTCCGGATCGAAGCTGTTCGTCAATGCGACCGGTTCGCCGGCGCAGGCGGCCAAAGACATGGCAATCAAAATTCCGCAGGTGCGTTTCATCATATCCCCCATTTTTTGTGGAAGACGAGCGTTTGGGTGGCGTGGTGCCGCTGTTGTGGCGGATCTGCCGAGGCCCGTCCGTGTAAGGTCTTGCGTTCCGATTGAGGCCTCGTTTCTCCGTGAAGTCCATAGAAAATGAGACTTATAGTCTGTAGACCTAAAGGCATCAAAATCTTTGGCTCAAACCTATGGACATCCGTCGTCAGGTTGGGCTCAATTTGCGGAAATACCGGGAGGCGCTTGGCCTCTCGCAGGAGGCTTTTGCCTTCGAGTGCGGGCTTCATCGCACTTATGTCAGCGGCGTTGAGCGCGGAATTCGCAACCCAACCGTGACCGTTCTGGCGAGGTTTGCCGACGCTCTCGACGTGCCGCCCTCTGCTTTGCTGGAGCCTGTCAGGGCGGGGCGGGCGCGCTCAAAGGAGACCGCGAGCTGACCTTTATCGCAGGGCTCGGGCTTTTGCTTCCGCGTCGCGTTTTTCATTGTTCGCTTTAATCACCGCTTTCTGCCGCCTTGCCAAGGTCGTATCCGCCTTCCGGCGGCCTGCTCCGATATATTTTTGGGCGTTTCCCGCGCCGTTTCCGTGCGGCGGCGGTCGGTCTGCGCCGCTCTGCTGAAACAACTGGACTTGCCGCGCGCGGGAAGCGTCACTGCCTGTGGTGGTCAAATTTTGTCAGGGAGGCATCCCATCGTGGATGATGAAACGCGCGAGCTTGTCAGACGTCTGTTTGTTTCATGTGGCGAGCTGGCCGAGCTTGCACTGCATTGTGCGGTCCAGAGCCAGGACCCGTTTCTCGCAAAAAAGCGCGCGCTTATATACGCTGGTCGATTGCGTGAATTTGCCCGGAACATGGATGTCGTCGCCCATTCAGTTCATGCGGTTCTTCAGGCTCAGCCCGATCGCGGTGTGGAGGGCAAATAGCCATGTTCCGGATAGCCCCCTTGACGCCGCTTTACCGACGTGTCCGCATTGCGCCTGAGCGCGACTATGGCTTGCGCCGTCCGCGGCAACGCTCGAAAGAGCACCTTGAGCGCATAGCCGCGCTGTCATGCGTCGTTCCGGGCTGTCACGTCCGGCCGGTACATGTTGCTCATATTCGCTATGCATGCGCCGCGGATGGGGCTGACATCGTCGGGAAAGCGATGAAGCCCGATGATTGGCGAACGCTCCCTCTCTGCCCGCATCACCATCTCGACGGGCGCCGCGCGCAGCATCGCATGAACGAAGAGGATTTCTGGGCCAGCCATGGCATCAACCCTTACGCACTGGCGCGAGCCTTGTGGAATATGAAGGGGGATCATGATGCGATGTGCTTCCTTATTGAGCGCGCGCCGCTTTTGTTTCCATCGCTCCGTTCTGGCTGACTAGATTTGCAACCGGGTGCAAAAAATGGTGTTCCTCGCTTTTGGGGGTTGCGATGAACGTCAGGCCTTGGGGTGTCATGCTTTCGCGGTGCCTGGAAGGCGCTTTGGTGCTCCAGGGCCTTAACCCGGCATTCTCTCCATGGGTTCCTTTTCACCGTTTCGGACATTGTTGCGGGTACAATTCATCCGTACCGGTTTCATCTCGCTGCTTCGGTAAGAGCTTTTACATTGCGCCCGGGCGAGCTTCGCTGTGCGAAACTTGTAACGCATCGCGGCGCCGTCATTGATGCGCAGGTCCGTGTGGTCTCCGATGGTGAGGAACAGGGGGATGAAAAATCACCCTATGGTGTTGCGATCGTCCAGAACGCCCGGGCGTCCTCGGTTCGGCCTTGGACCCGCCGCCACATCAGGCGTGGCCTGCCTGTGGTGGGTGGTGCCGCTCTCTCGCTTTGCTTCGTCGCCGTTGGTGCGATGATTTTCTGAGCAAAGCGGTCCTGAGTCTTGTCCGCGGCGCGCTTCGGTGAAAAATCGGGCGGTCTTCCAAGGCGTTTGGGAGGTCTATTCGGCTGATGCTCGGGGACCATTGCATCGGCACTTCGGTTCTCTGTGCTCTGCTATTGCTCTGCCAACTACTTTGGTGTGCGTAATCTTCTTGTGATCCAAACACGGGACCGTCCGCACTCCGCTTGCCGGTACCGCGCTCGGCCCGTTCTCTTGTCGGCGCCTTTTGCTTGTCTATGTGCCATAATCTGTTTCAGAATTGATCCCAGCGGCGTTGGGACAATGCGTGGGCGCGTTAGACCGGACGCTGCGCGTGGATAGGGGGGCAAATGGAGGATTGGCGTGGCGAGTTAATCGTGGCGCTCGAGCGTGCCGGTGCGGAGATTGCCCAGGTGCTTGTCTCCGAGCATGCGCTTTTTATCTATAGCTGGGGCGCGATCATCCTCTTTCTCGTTATCTGCGCGTGGGCGGTGCGCCCGCTCAAGCGTCTCCTTGAGGAATTCAATGAGGCGAACCTCATCGCGAAACGGCGGGGCCCGGAGGCAAAAAAACCTGAGAGCATCCGCAAGGATATAGAGCGTTTACAGCAAATCGCCCGCGACAATATCGGGCGACTTATGCGCCTATCCGTGCTGCTTGTCATGGCGGGCCTCATCGCTCCGGCTCTCGTCATCGCGCTGATTGTCGTCTTTCAGAATTGGTTCCTACCCGGCGCGCCGGCGCTTGCCATCGCAGGTGTCCCGGCCGCCTACGATATGCTCGCGGGCTCGGATGTTTTTCTGTTCATCATCGATCAGGGGATGCGCGGCTTTCTTGGCGACATATTCGAGGTCTTCGGTCTTACTCTCGTTGAGGCTCAGAACAACGCTGACAACCTCATCTTCTCTACCTTCGTCTTTCTCTACCGCCTCATCGCCCAGGCGATATCGCTTTGCCTCCTCGGCGTTGCGATCCGCGTCTTCTGGGGCCGCCGCCGTCTTCGGCGGACGCTTGCGCATCTTGAGGATCGGCTCTCTCGCGCCGAGGCGGCGTGATGGTGGGCTTCACATCCAGCGCGGGGATCCTGCCCGTTCCGCCGCCATCACATAGGCGAGATCTGGGTCGCGCGCGCGGCGGCGGTGCTAGTTGAGCCCCGACCGTGCCGCCGGGTCCAGGCGATCCAGGCCGCGGGCGATTGCTACTAGGTGGGTTTCCATATCGGCTGCGGCTTCCTCTCCACAGGTTTCTGTCAGGATCGATAACCAAAGCGATAGGGCTGTGAGGCAGAGGCGGGCGCATTCGATGTCTTGCTGATAGTCGGGCATGGCCTGTTCCTTTCGGTCTGATGGTGCCGATAACAGGCTAGGTGCGCTTCATGAGGGCGGGGATAAGTTCGCGCCTTGCCGGAGGCGGGATTGGCCGCGCCGTCCTTGCCAAGGCCTTTCCCTCTTCTCGTTCGCTTATCCTTGTTCGCGCGGTCGGAATTCCCTGTTCGGGGGCAAAAATTCCCTGTTCCGAATTGTAGGGAATTTTCCGGCAAGTCCCTGCGCTATCGGCGCTTTTTGCGGAACAACTCCTCGTTTTTGCCGCCTCTTCCTCTGAATTCCCTGTTCTTTCCCTGTTTAACAGGGAAAATCGGCCAAGCGCGTTGTCGTCACGATCTGGGGCTATTGCTTTCCATGAGTTCGACTGCCGCCTCATGCATGAATGCGAGGCGCCGCTGATGCGCGACTATCGCGAGTTCGCCGCGCTCGATCGGGCTGTTCGAGGCGGCGACGAAAACGCTTTTCTCGGGCGATGCGATCTATGACGGGCCGCTGCTCGATGAATTGCCGGGCTCGGATATCGATGCCTATCGCCGCACGATCAAAAGGCTGCGCGACATGGAGGTTGCCACGGTTCATGGCGGGCATGTTCCTGCCCTTGGCGCGATAGGCATTACATCGCTGATTTTCTGATGGGAAGTCCGGTGTGGAGCCTGCAATAGTCCGGTCAGGTCGCGCCGGCTCTTTCGATTTCGCCGTTCTCGGCCTTCCATGTCGCGACATGCTCGCGATTGTCGTCCTGCCAGGGATGGAAACCGGGCTTCAGCCATGCTGCCCAAGCCGGGAAGCAAACGCGCCATGCGCCGGGAAAGACCCATTGATAATGGAGGATACGGCCCCAAGCCCGCGCATTCCATTGCAGCCCGTCCACCTTAAGCAAGGTCCAGATATGCCACATCAGGATCGCGTTGAAGCTCAGTGTGGTCGCGAAAAGCGAGAAGACGCGAATGAAATAGAAACCGAGTGGCGAGGTGACGGCCCTCAGCAGATCATAGGCAACTGATTTGTGCTCTGTCTCCTCGACGCAATGCCAGATCCAGAATTCGTAATCTGTTGGCGTGACATGCGCAGCGAAATGCTCGCGCACATCGAGCAGGCAATCGGAGATGATGGCCGTGTAATGCTCCAGCGCGATGGTAAGGCCAAGCTGCAACTTCTTCGGCAAGAGGCGGCCAACGGCCTGCATCTGCTCCGAGCGCCGCTCGAGCTTGTCCATCGGATAACCCTGTTCGGCAATGCGCTTATTATAGATGTGATGTTCGCGCGAATGGATGGCTTCCTGCGCGAGAAACTCTTTCACTTCCGCCCGAAGTTTAGGATCGTCAACCCGGTCCCGGAGTGCCCGCACAGAATCACAGAAGAAGGTTTCGCCTGCCGGAAAAAGTGCCGAGAGCGAGTTGAAATAGGCGGAGACGGCAGGGTCGCCGTCATACCAGTGCGTCTCCTGTCCGGCTTGGAAATGACGGTTGCGCGCAGCGAAGGGGATTTCACTGCGGCTCAGGCTCGAAGCTTCGCTGCGGGGGGTGGACATAGGCCCTCCTTCCGGTTCTCCTCGTGCACAGTCTTCCAATGCGCGACTGTCCTTAGATGAATTGTGCCAGATTTAAACAGTTTAGCTGTCGGAAAAGAAGTTTGTCTGCGTTTCTCCAATGGCAAATTGACACATTCAGATGGAAAAAAGGGGATCAGGCCGGTTTCGATGAGAATCAGGGTTGGTAAATACCGGATTCCCGTACCGAAAAGCCGGGCTGGCCGGATCGGCACCGGCATTGCGCTTATGCTCGTCGGGCTCATTCCGGGACCGCCCGGCGGTGTGGTTGCTATTCCGCTGGGGCTCACCATTCTGACGCTGGACAATCCGCGCGGACGACGCTGGCGGCGGGTAACGATCGTGCGGATTGGTCGCCGCTGGCAGGCCAGAGAGGAGAAGAAGCGTATGCGTCGCGCGGAGATGCGCGGTGCATCGCAGGGATCGAGCGACGAAGCCTGAGTGCTCAGCAGGCACCGCGACGCAGCAGCACGGCCGGGACGGTCTTGAAGAGGATCGCAATATCCTGCCAGAGCGACCAATTCTTCACGTACCAGGCGTCAAGCTGAACACGGCGCATATAGGTCGTTTCGTTGCGCCCGCTTACCTGCCAGAGGCCGGTAATGCCGGGCTTTGCAGAGAGATAATATTCTGCGTCTTCGCCATAGCGCAGCACTTCCGAATAGGTCACGGGGCGTGGGCCGACAAGGCTCATTTCGCCACGGATCACATTGATGAGCTGCGGCAGCTCATCAAGGCTCGTCTTGCGGAGAAAGGCGCCAATCGCCGTTACGCGGGGATCGTTGCGCAGCTTCTGGTCCCGTGCCCATTCGGCAGCGACCTGCGGGTTGTTCTCCAGAAGCGACTTCAGGATAGCGTCGCTATCCACATGCATGGTGCGGAACTTCCGGCACATGAACTCACGGCCCTTCTCGCCCACGCGGCGA